>JAFZPG010000039.1 GCA_017550425.1 Lachnospiraceae bacterium
CATGCCCGTCAGGAGATTGCGGAGGTGTAATTAACTCGGCCGGGTGGGCCGGGATAGCGAGCTGCGGTCCTGATTTGATCTTGGAAACACGACAGGAGAGGGCGTGGATGTGGCGTGTGTCGTGTAATTGATGGGAGCATTTTCTTGGGGGGCGGGGCGGCTGTGCACGAGTGCAAGGCGGGCATTGATCGAGCTGATGATGATCTCGCGAGTGAGACGTCGGATCAGGGGCGAAAATCGGGTCTCCGAGACAGATTTTCGCGCGAGACGAGGACTTTCTCATTAAGAGAAAGCCGCAGTTCGAAGCGGAACCCCTAAGATCCGACGCTGAGCCGAGCGATGGCTACGGATTTAGGATAAATCTGCAGCGGATCATCACAGCGCAGTGAACTGCCCGCCGGTGCTCGTGCACAGCCGCCTTGAAAGTATGAAAAGTGTATCGCGATTATAGGTGCATGACCATGAGCCCCCGGGCCGCATTTGCGGCTCGGGGGCTCGTGTTCATATTGTCGTTATTCTTCTTCGGTCTCCGTTTCGGTTTCTTCTTCGGCCTCGGTGGTGGGCGGTGTGTGGATGTCGCATTCGGTGTCCTTGTATTTCTCGGGCAATGTATGCTTGGTATCTTCGCTCTCCACATCGAGGGCGGTGATCTTATCGTCGAGGATCATGTAGACGTGGTCTTCGCAAAGATCCTTCGGGCAGTCATCGTTCGCGGGTTTGTCGGATTCGGTACAGATCGTTATCCGTTTGTGACAGTCACAGTATTCGTGCGGGACCGTGCTCCGTGAGAAGTATTCGGTATAAACTTCTGCATTGGAATCTTCGTGGTCGCAGACGCCTTCGATGGCGAGTTTACCGCTCTTTGAGCAGATCTTCGCGGTCACAATATCAGAACTTTCCGGACCCCATTCCCGATCGGGAAGAGTGGCGTGGATCTTACTCATGACCTCGCGCCAGATCAGTTTATGGTAGATGCCGCCGGCTTCTTCTGCCTGGCCGACATCGTAGCCGGACCAAACGCCGCAAGTGTAATACGGGGTGTAACCGACGAACCAAAGGTCCTTCTGGTCGGTGGTTGAACCGGATTTGCCGGCCAGACGCACACCGTCAAAAACGCAGTCGCCGCCGGTCGGGATGATGTTCGGATTGATCTCCAGATATTTCGACGCCGAGGCCGGCTGCATAGTGCTCTCCATCGCGTAGGTCAGGAGAGTTGCGGTCGTGGATTTCAAAACCTTACGGCGGTTCGGTTCATTTTCCAGGATGACCTTGCCGTTGCGGTCGGTGATGCGGGTGTAATAGATGGGTTCCGTATAGGTGCCCTGGTTCGCGATGGTCGCGTAGGCGTTGGTCAGTTCGAGGTTGGTCACACCGTCCACGATACCACCCAGACAGATGGAAGGAACGCGGTCCGTCAGGACGGTTCCGTCAGCCTGACGACGGGAGTCGACCAAGGTGCTGATACCGAGCTTTTGCAGATAATCATAAGCCAGATTGATGCCGACCTGATCCATCAGGAAATGCATGGTACCCAGATTCATGGAGTAGGCGATGCAGTCGCGGACGTTGACATAGCCGAGGCACTCATCGCCCCACCAGTCGCTGATGTCATGATTCTGGTAACTGTACGGTCCCGCGTAAGCTGTGGATCCGAGCGTTCCGCCCATGGTATCCAAGAGCGGAGCAAAGGTCGACAGGACTTTGAAGCAGGAACCGGGCTGACGCGTCGTATCGGTCGCGCGGTTCAGCGACAGGCTGCCGGGCTTTTCGCCGCGACCGCCGCAGATGGCTACCACATGCCCGGTCGACTGCTCGATGATGACCATGGACACCTGAGGCTCCAGCGTGGTGCTGTAGGAGATCACTTCGGAATTCTCCTCGGTGATGTCGTGTGATTTGTTATATTTATCGATCGTGTCTTCGATGGACTCAAGGCTCGTGTAGTAACGTCCGTTACTGAGCAATCCCAGGGACAATGCGTAACTGTTGATGATCTCTTCGTTGATCATTCGGACACTGCCGTCCTCGCTGGTGACATTGGCCCGATAGTTCAGGCTATAATAGGTGTACGGGTACAAGGTCGGATCATTGACCGTTTCATCCATGATCTTCTGGATGTCGGAGTCCAGCGTTGTCTGGATCTTCAGACCGCCCGAGTAGAGCATGTTCCAGGCCTGCTGCTGCGTGTAGCCGAGTTTGTTCTGCAGATCGTTGATCACGACCTGGATCAGCGCGTCCGTGAAGTAGGAGTAGACCGACTGCTGCGGCGCGTTCGGGTTCTCCGCATAGATGCGGCTGTAAACGTCGTCCGCCATCGCTTCGTCGTATTCCTCGTTCGTGATGTAGCCCGCGTTTTTCATTTTCTCGAGGACGACATCGCGGCGCTCCCTGTTATACTCGGGGAAACGGATGGGATTGTAGCGCGACGGGTTCTGCGTGATCGCGGCGATCACGGCGCATTCGGACAATGTCAGGTCAGAGACCGACTTATTGAAATATCGTTTGGAGGCTGCCTGCACACCGAGGGTGTTATTGCCCAGGTTGATGGTGTTGAGGTAGTTCTCCAGGATAATGTTTTTCGAGTGTGTTTTCTCAACGGCGAGCGCCATGGCCTGCTCCTGAACTTTTCGTTCGATCTGCGCGCCGAGGCCCTTCTCGCGGCCGCCTTCGAAGAAGCGGTTTTTCACCCACTGCTGCGTGATGGTGCTGGCGCCTTCGGAGAAATTGCCCGAGGTGATGCCGATATAGGCCGCGCGCAGGATGCCTTTGAGGTCAATGCCGCTGTGCTCGAGAAAACGTTCGTCTTCAATACAGATGAATGCCTGCCGCAGTAGCATCGGGATCTCGTCGATGGAGACCGACTCGCGGTTGGCGCCGGCGGCGACCAGGGTCTGGATCAGATTGCCGGAGGCGTCGTAGATCTGCGAGTGTTCCCCGAGCGGCACGTCGTCGATCGCGCTGATGTCGGGCGAGCGGTCGAGCAGGGACTGAATGGTCCCGGCACCGAAGGCTCCCAGAAGCAGGACGGCGGCGATACTGCCGAAGACGGAGATCCGCACGAGCCAGAGCAGACATTTATGATAGATCCGGCCGGGAGGAGAAGACATCCGCCGGATGGCGCGGTCCAGATTTCGTTTGTTAAAATTCATATAATATCCTTGCCTTTTCTTGCATGGTAATGAGCGACTGTCGTCAGTATAAGAGGACATACTATCCTCAATAACATATTATACTACTTATCGGAAGGTGAATCAAGAAGCCTTCCTCTTTACATTTTCCGCAGTTCTATAATATAATGATGTGGGCTTCGGCCTTTTCAGATCCAAAGAAAGGAGCAGTTGTGTCTGACAAATGGACTATATCACCGTTTCGAAGGAAGGCTTCGGCGAATACGAAGAGAAGAAATCACGGTTTCTGGCGTTTGTTTTTCCGGCGGAGTCGGAAGAGGAAGTGCTGCAGCGGATCGAAGCACATAAGAAGAAATACTGGGATGCGCGGCATAACTGCTATGCCTATATCCTGGGAGAGGACGGGGCACTGATGCGTTTTTCCGACGACGGTGAGCCCGGCGGAACGGCCGGCCGGCCCATGCTGGACGTGCTCGCGGGCCGGAAACTGACGAATGTCTGCGTTATCGTTACGCGCTATTTCGGCGGCGTGCTCCTGGGGACCGGCGGTCTGGTGCGTGCTTACTCCCAGGCCACCATCGATGCGGTGGCAGATTCGGCGCCTGTGAAGAAGGTCAGCGTCGACTACATGGAACTGGCCATGGAATATACCGAGCTGGGTAAGGTGCAATACCTGTTGGCGCGGGAAGAACTGATTCCGACGGACATCCGGTACGAGTCCGATGTAAAGGTGATCGTTGGCCTTCCGAAGGACCGCGCGGACGCGGTTTTGAAGGCGCTGACGAACGCCGTGAACGGTAAGATCCGGTACGAAAAGATCGGTGAAGGTCACGCGGACACACCGATCTGATAAAAAAAGTGCTTGCAATCGTAAAAAAACATGTTAAAATACTTTGGGTATGCGTATGAAAATGCACATATCCCGGTTAGTAAGCAATTCAAAGGTCGTTTGCGGACGATTCATAGGAAGGATCCGCAGCGCCGGATCGAATCAATTTAGAAGAAGAGGAAGCATATGCAGTCGAAAAGAGAAGATGTAAGAAATGTTGCGATCATTGCCCACGTAGACCATGGTAAGACCA
>JAFZPG010000040.1 GCA_017550425.1 Lachnospiraceae bacterium
CGCCCAATCTTTTGGACTCGGAATCTCTACCGTTCTTCGTAGAACCTACGCCCTTTTTATGAGCGAATAACTGAAGGTTCAATTTAAACATGGTCTATACCTCCTGATCGTTAATCTTCGTAAAAGTTCCATTTGTTTTTCTGTAGGCCTGAATCCGGATGTATCTTTCATACTCCTGCTCCAGCATACATAAGCCTCCAAGCAATGCCTGAAAAAGCAATGTGCCTCTTTCCAAAGGCTTCTCTTTGAAACGAAAATGAATGATACCGTGATCTTCGTCGATCTCGGAAAGGAACGGTTCGTCCGTCAGTTCATTCAGACTGCTCAAAAACGTATAACACAGTAAGGATGCTGCTGCGCAGACGATGTCTTTTCCTCTTCGTTCAAAGCCGGCATGACCGGCGACACGAAAGCCGAAAGGCTCGTCGTTTCCGTCAAATAAAATACATGCCTTTATCATAGTCTTGAATTAAGCGTTGATCTTTTCAATCTTCACTTCGGTGTACTGCTGTCTGTGTCCGTTCTTCTTGTGATATCCGGACTTTCTCTTGTACTTGTAAACGATAACCTTCTCGGCTTTTCCGTTACCCAATACGGTAGCGCTGACTGTTGCACCTGCAACGGTCGGCTCACCAACCTTGAGCTCTCCGGCATTTACTGCAAGAACCTGATCAAAAGTGTACTCAGAACCTTCCTCAACGCCGAGCTTCTCAACGCGAATGACATCTCCTTCGGATACTTTGTACTGCTTTCCACCTGTTGCAATAATTGCGTACATATAGGCACCTCCTATTTATCATTACTCGCCGACTTCGGCGGCCGAGCATCCCGAAACCGAGATGATCTCAACACTTGAAAAGCCCCATCGAGCGGCATACCCAAAAAGTATAGCACACCCGACGAGGCTTGTCAACGATTTATTTTGTTTCTTTTTTCTCTTTTTTATTCGTCTTCTGTACCAGGAACAGGGAAAGCAGAAGGGCTACGACATACAGAGCGCATGTTACGTAGAGAACGATCTGATATCCTTCCGGATTCAGAGGAGCATCGGGGGTTCCGAAATGGGAAGTAATGAAGGTCGCCATCTGGTTACCGGTGAGACCTGCAAATGCCCATGCGGAAAGCGTGATGCCGTGGATCGCGGAAATGCTGCCCATTCCGTAGTGATCGGAAAGAAGGGTCGGTACGTTTGAAAAACCGCCGCCGTATCCTGCATTGACCATGAACAGAAGCGCCAGTACCAGGATGATCAGGAGGATGTTGCCCTCTCCCTTTCCGATACCGTTTGTAACGATAACGAGAGCCGTGCAGGCAATGGAGATGGTGAAGATCATCTTGTAGATCGTGTTACGATCCTTCATGTAGTCGGCCCATGTCGAGAAACCGAGACGACCGCCGGCATTGAAGATCGCGGAAACCGTGGAGATGATACCTGCAGCACCGACCAGACCAATACATTCAACGATCTGCTTCTCCTGCGAGATCAATGCGAGACCGCAGGTGATGTTGATATAGAACATGAACCAGATACCGAGATAGTTGGTAAGAGGTTTCTTCTTGATGGTCGCGAAGGTGCCCTCTCCTTTTGCCTTTTTAGCAGGCTCATGCCAGCCTTCGGGCTTCGCCAGGAGCAGATGTCCTACGAACATCATTACGAAATAAACACAGCCGAGAATGATGAACATCATCCAAACGCCGTCACAAACCGGAGTGCCGTCGGCGAGCTTATAAGGGCTCTCTTTACCGGTCTTCAGGATCATGGTCATGAACGGGCTGGCGATCGCTTTTGCTGCGCCGAAACCTGCTACGGAAAGACCGGTGGCAAGTCCCTTATGCTCGGAGAACCAAAGCATCAGAGTCTTTACGGGGCTCAGATAGCCGGTACCGAGGCCGACGCCCATAACGAAGCCATAGCTGAAATAGATACCGAGCAACGGAAGAACGGTTCCGTGATATTTCTCCATGCCGCCGAGTTTGATGAAGAAGCCGGTTCCCAGCATACCTGCGGTAAAGCAGATCGTCGCGATCAGGGAAGATTTATGGATGTCCTTCTCAACGATATTTCCGAGGAAGGCAGCGCTCATGCCCAGGAAAAAGATGGCGAATGAGAATGCCCAGCCGACGTTGGATTTGGACTGGCCGATATACGTGGAGATCTCATTTGAGAAAAGAGACCAACAATATACCGTACCGATACTGCAATGGAGTAATAATGCCGGGATCGCTGCCCGTATCCATTTGTTGTTCATAACAGATAACCTACTTTCTTAAACTTTTTAAAACGCGCTAAGCGCGATCCTAAACCTTTCAAGGGTTCAACCCCGACAATATATTATACTCTTTTTTATGGATTTGTCCACCGCTTTTTTAGAATTCATCTTTTGCGTGACGGAAAACTTCATGCAGAGGTTTTCGCACCTTCTGCCGCGTGATCTCGACCAGGTCCAGTTTACTGATGCCGACGAGGGTCGTTTGGACCGGATCCTGCATCAGCAGGCTGTCCAGATATTTCAGGAGTTCTGCCTTATCTTCCTTCTCCGGCATATTGATAAAGTCGATCAAAATGATGCCCGAGAGATTCCGCAGGCGGATCTGGCGCGCCGCTTCGGCCGCCGCTTCGCGATTGATCGAATAGATATGGGTCCGCATATCCTTTTTGTTGACCGCTTTGCCGGTATTGACGTCGATGACGGTCAATGCTTCGGTGGGCTCAACAACGAGATAAGCGCCCGAATTCAGCCAGACACGTTTCCGAAGGGCATCCTCGAGCACGCGGTCAATATTATATACAGCAGCCGCAGAAGCATCCTGCAGGAACGTAAGCTTCTCTTCCGGAAAATGATACTCGCCGATCAGATACTCTTTCATCTGCTCATATAAAACTTCATCATCCGTCAGGATCTCGTCATCGTCTTCGGTGTTTCTGGCGTCCCGAAGGTCACTGAGCCACATAGGGCTGGGCATATAGACGCAGGAAAAAGGCGTGCGGTACGGCGCGGAATCCAAAACCGACTTGCAGATCTCGGTCAGATGGCGGATCTCGTCAGCCACTTCGCTCTCATCGGCCTCATAGGCATTCGTCCGCAGGATGATGCCGTAGGATTTGCCCTTGAAAGGCTCCAGAACGGCCCGTATCCGGGTTTTCCACTCATTGTCCGTGATCTTCTTACTGATCGACAAAGCGTCGGAATCCGGCACGATCACGGCGTAACGTCCCGGGAAGGACAGGTGCGTCGTCAGGGAAGCCGGTTTTGTTTTGATCGGTTCCCGATGGATCTGGACCAGGACCTCATCGCCCGGGCATACCTTATTCGGATTATTACGTTTGATAAAGTGCGGTTTGAAGTCCGGAGCGTTCACGTTCGGTTCCAGGTCATCCAGAGGCAGAAAGCAGTTCGTCGGACCGGAACCGTCGGGCGCATTTCCGATATTGACGAAGGCCGCATTCAGGTTTGAAACGATGTTCGTGACCTTGCCGATATACATGGCTCCGATCGTATAAAAACGCTCGCTTTCATCCGACTCGTATACGTTCAGTTCACGCACGCTCTGCCCGTCGCTCAACACGGAAAGGATCTTGTTTTCCTTGCGGATCACGATGCGTTTCATGACAGACTCCCTTCCGCGACTTCATCCCCCATGTCTTCGAGGGAAATGAATCCGCCATTTTCGTCGTCTGCATATAGTTCGATCCGGTGGATCCGAAGTGCATTTCCCGGATCCGGGAACGATTCGGGAAATGCTGCACAAAAAGTACGGAACACCAGGTCCGGTTTGATGTTGATCTCGGAACCGGTCGATACGCGAAGATACAGCCTGTCCTCTTCCATCCGGCTGTCCAGGATGTGCGGTTTGATATCGAGGGTCGTCTCACCCTTTTTGGATTCTTTAGTTGCGAGGATCTCGGGTTTCTGCAGGAATTCATTCCAGAGCTGAGAAGCATTTTCCGGGAACTTCTTACGGCCTTCGATCCAAAGCATGTAATCCGCAGCCTTGATCACGGACATACCACCCTTCGCTTTTTCCGGCAGGACACGGTAACTCAGCACTTTCAACCCGTCCGTCATGACCTCATTCAGGCGGCGCACGCTTTCTTCGGACGAGTACGTGTCATAGACCTGAATATCGACATATTCGCCCTCACTGCTCATGCCCAGGCCGAGCGGCTGCGCGAAGCTCATGATCTGATGCGGCGAATATCCTCCCGTATATGAGATCGGGATGCCGGCGCGGCGCATGGCCTTCTGGAAGAAACGCATGACATCCAGATGTCCGATGTATACCAGGGACCCGTATTTGGCAAATTTAATTCTTACGTTCAACGCAGATCCCTCCTTCGAAACTTCCGACTCCGCAGCCGGAACACTGTTTACGACAGTTAAAGGTTACCTTGGCACGCTGTGCCTTCTCCCACTCGCGGATCAGGAAGCGTTTGGAAACGCCGGTATCGATGAAATCCCACGGAAGCAGTTCGTCCGTCGAGCGTTCACGTGTATTGTAGAAGTCGATGGAAACGCCGCATTCGTCGAAGGCTTCCATCCAGACATCGTTTTTGTAATATTCCGACCAGGCATCGAAGATACAACCTTTTTCATAGGCCTTTACGATAACGGGGGCGATCCGACGGTCGCCGCGGGCCAGCACTCCTTCGAGGACGGTCAGATCCGCCTCATGCCAGTTATACTTCATGCTCTTCGAGTTGAGCATTTCCCCGAATTTGTGGCGGACAATGCGTGCGCGGTTCAGGAATTCTTCTTTCGTGCACATGGGCACCCACTGGAACGGGGTGAATGGCTTCGGAACGAAGAAGGACGAGCTGGCAACGATCTGAACGCGGCCGTTTCTCTTCTCCTTCGGGATCTCGTAATAACGAGCCGCGATCTTATTACAGAGGATCGGGATGCCTTCCATATCTTCGACCGTTTCGGTCGGCAGGCCGAGCATGAAATACAGTTTTACGCGGGTCCAGCCGGCATCGAACGCTTGTCCGGAACCATTGATGATATCCTCTTCCGTCAGGCCTTTATTGATGACGTTACGCAGACGCTGTGTTCCGGCCTCGGGCGCAAAAGTAACTGAACTCTTTCGGATATCCTGCACCTTACTCATAACATCGAGAGAAAATGCATCGATACGCAGGGAAGGCAGGGAGATATTGACCCCCTGATCCTTATAGGTGTCAATCAGATAGTTTACCAGTTCTTCCAGATGTGAATAATCGCTGGAGGACAGGGAACTTAATGTGATCTCTTCGTGTCCGGTCGATGTAAGAAGCTCAAGCGCGTTTTTCTTCAGGAAGTCCAAGCTGCGCTCACGAACCGGACGGTAGATCATACCCGCTTGGCAGAAACGGCAGCCACGGATGCAACCACGCTGGATCTCGAGCGTTACTTTATCCTGGGTCGCCTTGATATAAGGCACGATCGGATGATTCGGATAATAAGTATCACTCATATCCTTCACGATCTCTTTGCGGATCTTCTTCGGAATATCGTCGTAGATCGGCTCGAAGGAACGAATGGTACCATCGAGGAGCGGGTCCGGTGCCGGATGCTCTTCGTCGTAATATTCTACTTCATAAAGCGCGGGAACGTACATTCCCGGAACCTTTGCGATCGCATGAAGGATCTCTGCGCGGCTCTTCTTTGCAGCACGCATCTCCTTATACAGGTCCATGATCTCGTAATATCGGGTCTCGCCCTCGCCCATGTAGAAGAAATCAAAGAACGGGGCCAGAGGTTCCGGATTATACGAACAGGGACCGCCTCCGACCACGATGGGGTCATCTTCGGTTCTATCTTTTGCATTGATCGGGATCCCGGACAGATCGAGGATCTGCAGGATGTTTGTGTAACACATTTCGTACTGCAAGGTGATCCCGAGAAAATCAAAGTCATTGATGGGCAGCTGACTCTCTACGCCGAACAGGCGGATGTGGTTTTCACGCATCGCCTTATCCATGTCCGGCCACGGGCTGTACACACGGTCGCAATATACGTCTTCCCTGCGATTGAACATATCGTAGAGGATCTGGATGCCCAAATGCGACATACCGATCTCATACACGTCCGGGAAGCACATACAAAACAGGACATCGACGGATTTGGGATCCTTCGATGCCGCATTGACTTCGTTTCCGATATAGCGGGCCGGCTTCTCCACGGAAAGCAAGATCTCTTCCGGGACGGCCAGGTTCCTCTTTTCGGAAAATGCGATGGCTTCGTTTACACTTGTCTTCATGAAACCTCCATGCGGTTAGCGGGCATGCGCAAAAAAGCAACATGCCCGTCGTGAAAAACTTATCTATTCGCTAACTCGATCATAATATCTTCGAGCGATACTCCTTTTTCTGCCATCAGTACGAGAGCGTGATACAGGAAGTCGGCGATCTCGTATTTGATCTCTTCCGGGTCGGGGTTTTTCGCTGCGATGACGATCTCGGTCGCTTCTTCCCCGACTTTCTTCAGGATCTTGTCGATGCCCTTATCAAAGAGGTAATTGGTATAGGAGCCTTCCTTCGGGTTGGCTTTGCGATCCTGGATGATCGCCATGACATCCGCCAGAACGTGGTTCGGATCTACGGCAACCGAAGGCTTTTCGAGCACCTTATTGAAGAAGCAACTCACTGCGCCGGTATGGCAAGCAGGGCCGACGGGATAAACTTTAGCAAGCAAAGTGTCCTTATCACAGTCCAGGTACAGGCTTTTTACATACTGGAAGTTTCCGCTGGTCAGACCCTTCACCCAAAGCTCCTTGCGGCTGCGGGAATAATACGTCATGATGCCGGTCGAGATGGTCTTCTCGAAGGCTTCGCGGTCCATGTATGCAACCATCAGGACTTCGTTGGTGCGGTAATCCTGCGTTACGACAGGAAGCATGCCCTGCTCGTTGAGTTTACACTCGTCCCAGGAAGCATTGACCGTGATCTCATAGGCGGGAAGTCCGATCGAATTCAGATCCTCACCATTTGCAACAGCCGCGTCGATCTTGGAAACGGGAGCAATTTTCACGCGCTCCTCGCCGAAACGCGCCACACCCTCTTTGTACGCTTCCATCTCCTGCTCGCTCGTTTCGTCACAGAACACGAAGATCGCGCCGGCATAGATGTACTTCTTGATATCTTCAAAGCGGCGGATATTGCCGCAGATGGCTGCCGGCATATCGCTCGCCTGGATCATATGCTTCGCGGTGTGGATCGCGAGATCATTTTCCGCGTCACCTTCGGAGATGTTTTTCAGGATCATGTAGCCGACGCCGTCGTTGCGCAGACGGGACGCCGTCTCCATCGCATCCTGCCACTCGCCTGTCGCGGTTGCGCGGACCTTCTCACCTTTGATATATAAAAAAGCAGTCTTTTCCTGTGCTTTCTGCATAGAACTTCATCCTCAATTCTTTTCGAACTTATCAATGGCCTCTTTCAGGTCAATGCGTTTCTCATATAATGCCTTACCGATGATGGCACCATGGATCTTCGCGTCGCTGATGGCCTGCAGGTCATCCATACAGGACATGCCGCCGGAAGCGATGATATCCAGACCGGTCGCATCGGACAATGTCTTTGTTGCCGATACGTTAGGACCGGTCAGCATGCCGTCTTTTGAGATATCGGTGTAAACGACGGTGCGGACGCCGTAGACCTTCATCTGCAGCGCGAGCTCGATGGCGGAAATATTGCTTACATCCACCCAGCCCTGGGTCGCTACCAGACCGTTCTTCGCATCGATACCGCAAACCACATGGGAAGGGCCGAAACTGTCGACCATCTTCTTCAGCAACTTCGGATCGGTCACGGCCTTCGTGCCGACGATGCCGCGGAATACGCCCATATTCAGGACTTCTTCCATGTCAGCCAGGCTGCGGATGCCACCGCCGAACTGCACGGGCACATGGACCGAACGAACGATCTCACAAATGACATCACGATTAACCCCGCGGCCCAAAAGCGCGCCGTCGAGGTCAACCAGATGGATAAAGGAAGCACCGGCCGCCTCCCAAGCGAGAGCGACTTCGACCGGATCCTCCGAGTATACCTGGACCTGGTCAAACAGGCCCTGTTTTAAGCGGACACATTTTTTGTCCTTAATATCTATCGCGGGATATAACTGCATTACAGGGCTCCCTTCGTAGACAATACGCCATCGATGCGATCGTCGACCATGGTCGCCTGATCCAGCGCCTTTGCAAATGCTTTGAAAACGCTTTCGCAGATGTGGTGATCGTTGATGCCGCTCAGAAGTTTGATGTGAATATTCATTCCGGCGGAATAACTGATGGCATAGAAGAATTCACGTACCATTTCGGTATCAAACTCTCCGATCCGCGGTGTGTTGAACGGTACTTCGAAATTCAGATACGGACGCCCGGAAAAATCGATGGCACACAGAGCCAAAGCCTCATCCATCGGGATGATCGCAGAACCGAAGCGCTTCATGGAAGCCTTATCTCCCACTGCGTTTAAGATCGCCTGGCCCAGAACGATTCCGGTATCTTCTACCGTGTGGTGACAGTCCACGTAGGTGTCGCCGTCAGCATTGACCGTAAGATCGAATAAGCCGTGTCTCGCGAAACTGTTTAACATGTGGTCGAAAAAGCCGATGTGGGTATCCACGTCCGCGGTTCCGCTTCCGTCGATCGCGATCGAGATCTCGATATTCGTTTCTTTCGTGTATCTGGATACGGTTGCGTTTCTCATAGCATGCCTCCTAACTTGTGATTGTTTTATTTCTCGTCCTCAAAGCGTACTTTGATGGAATTTGCGTGTGCGGTCAGGCGCTCTGCGTTCGCAAATGCCTGGATGTCGTCCTTCATCGGAGCCAGAGCTTCCTTCGAGAAGTAGATGATACTGGACTTCTTGATGTAGTCATCCACGGAAAGCGGCGAGAAGAACTTTGCGGTACCGTTCGTCGGAAGGACGTGGTCCGGTCCTGCAAAATAGTCGCCGAGCGGCTCGCTGGAGTACTCGCCGAGGAAGATCGCGCCTGCGTTTTTGATTTTCGTCATGGTCAGGAACGGTTCCGCGGTCAGAATCTCTAAGTGCTCGGGAGCGATATCGTTGACTGTCTGGATGCCGGCCTTCATGTCCTCACAAACGAGGATGTAGCCATAGTTATCCAGAGACTTCTCGATGATCTCCTTACGAGACAGCTCTTCGGTGAATTTCTTCACTTCTACGTCGACCTTTTCGGCCAATTCCATGCTGTCCGTTACGAGGATCGCGCTGGCGAGCACGTCGTGCTCTGCCTGAGACAGAAGGTCAGCGGCCACAAAACGAGGGGTTGCCGTTTTATCCGCCAGAACGGTAATCTCACTGGGTCCGGCGATGCTGTCGATGGAAACGTGTCCGAATACAGCCTTCTTCGCGAGGGCTACATAGATGTTACCAGGGCCGACGATCTTATCGACCTTCGGAATGGTCTCGGTTCCGTAAGCCATGGCTGCGATCGCCTGGGCTCCGCCGACTTTGTAGATCTTATCTGCGCCTGCGATCGTTGCAGCCGCCAGGATCACGGGATTGACCTTACCATCCTTTCCCGGAGGTGTCGTCATAACGATCTCGGGAACGCCGGCCACCTTCGCAGGAACCACGTTCATCAGAACGGTCGAGGAAAGCGGTGCCGTGCCGCCGGGCACATAGATGCCGACACGGCCGATCGGAGTCACGCGCTGGCCCAGCAGGCTTCCGTCCTCTTTGGTATCAAACCAGCTGTAACGAAGCTGCTTCGTGTGGAATTCGCGGATATTGGCCGCGGAACGCTGCATAACGCCCATCAGCTCGGGATCGACGGTCGCCAGAGCCTCGTCGATCTCTTCCTGTGTTACCAGGAGCTGATCAGCAGTCAGGTCTGCGCCGTCAAACTTCTTCGTAAATGCAAGCACCGCTGCGTCGCGGTTTGCCTTCACTTCCTTCAGGATCTCGGCAACACGCTCTGCATAGGTGTCATACTGGTTCGGATCGCGCTTCAGCAGGTCCGAAAGAATATTCTTTTTATTCTCTTCGTTTAACTTGATGATTCTCATAGTATCTCCTTTATAAGGCTTAGCCTTCGATAAGCTTCTTTACGTCCTGGATGATCTTCGTGATCCGTTCGTTCTCCATCTTCATGCTGACGCAGTTTACGACCATGCGCGCGGACAGAGGGCAAACCTCTTCCAGAACGGTGAGTCCGTTCTCGCGTAAGGTGGAACCGGTCTCGACGATATCGACGATGACCTCAGACAGGCCGACGATGGGCGCCAGTTCGACGGATCCGTTCAGTTTGATGATCTCGACGGTCTGGTGCTTCTTGTTGTAGAAATAGTCCTTCGCGATCGCCGGGTATTTCGTGGCAACGCGGATCAGTTCATGGTTCTGCAAATGGACGCGGGCACTTTCGGGACCGCAAACGCACATTCTGCATTTTCCGAATTTCAGATCGAGAACTTCATACAGACGGCGTCCCTCTTCCAGGATCGTATCCTTTCCGACGATTCCGACATCGGCCGCACCGTACTCAACGTAGGTCGGAACGTCGGTCGCCTTCGCCAGGAAGAACTTCATCTTCAACTCTTCATTTACAAAGATCAGCTTGCGCGTCTTCTCGTCCTTCATCTCCTCGCAATGGATGCCGATGTTCTCGAACAGTTCCATCGCTTTCTTCGCCAGACGGCCTTTCGCAAGCGCAAATGTTAAATATTCCATAGTCTACCTCACTTTAACTCGTACAGAGTCTTGCTGCTTCCGTCTTCGGAAATATAAGTCAGCGCAGTGTTCTTCTGACGCTTCGCCAGATCAACGTAATCCTCGATCGTCTTCTCGTTGAAGCGCTTCATCAGAGTGACTCTCTCTCCGTTCCTACGCATAGCGACCGCTGTCTGGATCGCCTTCTCTTTCTGCGCGCGTTCATACA
Organism: Lachnospiraceae bacterium; assembly: GCA_017550425.1. Taxonomy (GTDB): domain Bacteria; phylum Bacillota; class Clostridia; order Lachnospirales; family Lachnospiraceae; genus UBA1201. Next base: position 10,887 of record JAFZPG010000040.1, read on the forward strand.
GCAGGATCGAGCCGGCATCTTCGACTTCCACCGCGATCTTCTGACGGGACAATGCGAGCATCAGCAGGTCCAGATTGATCGCAAAACCAACGCTGGGAGCATCTTTGCCGAAATGCTTCAGCAGGCTGTCGTAACGGCCGCCCGTGCAGAGGACATCGCCCGTGCCGTAGGTGTAACCCTGGAAAATGATGCCCGTATAATATTCAAAACGGCCCATCTTCGCAAGGTCGAAATATACATAAGACTCCAGTTTATAGTAAGAAAGGATGCTGTATAGCTTCTCCAGATATTCAATATATGAGATCAGCTCGGGATCTTCGGTCACCTGCTTCAGTTCAGCGATCTTCTCGATGCTGCCGAAGCAAACGGAAAGACGACGGAAGATCTCTCGGCTCTCTTTGGAAGCGCCGGCCTGTTCCAGAACTTCATCGGCCCCGTAGAAGTTCTTCGCTTCAATGAGCTCCAAAAGTTCCATTCGGATCTCATCGTCCAGATCCAGATCTTTCAAAAGACAACGCATGAAACCGTTGTGACCGATCTCTACCTGGAATTTCTCCAGGCCGGCTGCCTTAAAGCAGTCGATCACACAGGCCAGCATCTCGGCATCTGCGTCGGAGGTCTCATCGCCGATCAATTCCGCTCCGATCTGCGTGACCTCCTTCATATGGCCCAGCAGACTGTCGTGGTTGATGAAGGTGTTGCCGCAGTAGCAAAGGCGGACCGGCATGGTCTCCTGCGCATAGTACTTCGCGACACTGCGCGCGATGGACGGCGTGATGTCGGGACGCAGCACCAGGGTGTTGCCTTCCTTATCAAAGAATTTGAACATGTCGCGCGATCTTACGCTGCCGCGTTCTTTGGCAAATATATCGAAAAACTCGAACATCGGCGTCTGAATGTCACGGAAACCATAACTATGGAAGATTCCGGAGATCTTCTGGCGCATAGCTTCTTTTGCCGCGCATTCCTCTCCGTACAGATCCCTAACGCCTTCGGGTGTATGTAATAATTCGTTCTTCATAGGATTACCTCTTTCTTGACACTTTAGCGTGCTACCATATTACCATGTTACCATAGTAACAAGATAATATGTCAAGTATTATATCAGAGGGCTTATGGCTTGTCAACCCTTATTATTGTATTTTTTCGCGTGCTCTTCCAAAGCATCCCTGCGTTCGAGGTCATCGGCCAATGCTTCGAGGAAATGCACGTAGACCGCCTTCTTCAGCGGTACTTCATAATATACTTCGTGGAGCAGTTCATCGATGGTGAAACTCATCCTTTCCTTTCGCGCCGCCCGCTCCCAGAACGGAACGATCGTCGTGTAAGGAACATAGTAGATATGATCGGTAGCCGTAAAATGGATCAGGAAGAACGATATGCCGCCCTGCGCCTCGAAATCCTTCATGAACTCCATCTGGTGTTCGTGGATGTTCTTTAAGGGGAAACTCGTCTCTTGGCACTCTTTTGCGTCAAAGCAGACCGGCACGCCCTGCACCGCCCCGATATAGTCGACGGTACTCTTCTGGTCGAAATAAGCGAGCGTGATATGCCGCGTCTCCTTGTCGATATCGATGGGCTTGATCGGCGTCGGTATCTTCTGGATCAATGCCAGGTTCTGCGACCGGTAATAGTCCAGAGTGACATTGATCATCTCTTCAAATGTATCGCCTCGCAGGCCGCGGCTTTGCCAGGTTGCCATAGTACTCTCCTAAATGTGTAAGTTTTCTTCCTGTAACAGGGATTTAATATCGTCAGGGATCGGGGCTTCGAAGCATCGACCGGATAAGTATCCGAGCGCCCCGGTCATCTGCGGGAAATGCATCTGCCACGAATGCAGCAGGGGGCGTCCCTTCTTCTTACTGTTTGCGTTGTATTTGGAATCTCCGACGAGCGGATGACCGATGGAGGCCAGGTGCGCGCGGATCTGATGCGTTTTACCCGTGATCAGATGCACCTTCAAAGCGGAATAACGCTCATTGTAGGCGAGCGGCTCATATTCCGTCTCGATGGCGGCGCCTTCGTCTGCGTCCTGAGATATATAGACTTTATTATTCTGCGCATCCTTGCGAAGGAAACCATTCAAAACGCCGGACTTGGTAACCTTTCCTTCAACGATACACAGGTAGTATTTCTGCAGGCTGCGATCCTTCACGATACGATTTAACTCCTGCAGGCCAGGAAGTGAAACTCCCGCAAGCATCAGTCCGTCGGTATTACGATCGAGACGGTTACAGATACCGGGCGTAAACAGTTCATGGTCCAAATGCGGTTTCCCGGAATAATGGTCCACTACAAAGTCTACGACCGAAATGTCTCCGACTTTGGCATTCTGTGAAAGCAAGCCTGCCGGTTTGTTCAGAACCAGGATGTTCTCATCCTCATAAAGGATCGGGACCGGAACGATATTTATGGTAGATCTACCGGCTGACTTATCTTTTCCGGAAGTACTGTCCTTAGAACCATCCCGGAACATCGCGATCGTTTCGTCGCGCATGTAGACCTGCACGTGATCTCCGACCTGCGTTTTTACATTTCCGTCGGCTTTTGACCCGTTCAGCAGGATATTCTTCTTTCGCAGGCTCTTCTGGATCACGCTTTGCGGCGCCTTATTCAGAAGTTTCGCCAGATATTTGTCGAAGCGAAGTCCCGCTTCGTTTTGAGAGATCAAAAACTCCTGCATAAAACGCTCCTGTAATACATTCTTAAATAGCCAGTTTGCTGAGCATCCGCGCGATGACCGCGGTGTCCAGCTCTTCATCTTCGTTCAGTTCTTTCTTCGTCAGATCGTTGAACCGATTCTTGAATTTATCTTCCGCGGAAAATGCTTTGATATTGACCTGATAACCGCTCGCGGCTAAGATGCCGGAGATGAAATCTTCCTGCTTCTTCAAAGTTTCGGTATTGGTCTTCTGCCCTTTCCTGTCCTTCGTATACAGGATCACTTCACGCCCATGCACAAAAACATAGACAGCCCACAGGGTCGGCAGGTTCGGGTTCGTGATCGCCAACTCCGCCATTAATTGACCGAACTGTAAGCGTTCCCGGTATTCGGAAAATGCATCCGGATCCGTCCCTTTGAAGGGAAAGACCGCGATCAGGATGACGGTTACCTTCGATAGCGGCAGCGCCAGCAAGATCGCCATGACCGTAAACAGGTTTTTCGACGAACCAGTCATGATATAACCGGTCACGTAAAACGTGATCATGCCCGCGATGAGAATAACGAGCAACATGAGTTGGAACAGCTTTCTCCGCTTGAAATATCCGGGTAGTCCTTTATATAGTCGAAACATGATAAAGATCCTCGTAATCTGTGATAAAGGCATCTGCCAAGTCACGTTTTTGGTTCCGCAGATGTCTTGAGTTTTCATCGTCTACCGCGATCACGGCCATGCCGGCGTTTCTCGCTGCCTGGATGCCGGAAGGAACGTCCTCAAACACGAGGCAGTCCGCCGGATCCACCTTTAATCTTCTTGCGGTTTCCAAAAACACATCCGGTGCGGGTTTTCCTTTTGCGACCTCGCATCCGGTCGTGATGACCCCGATGTAATCCTTCAGGGACAATGCGTCGTAGACAGCGCCTACGAGCTCCGCGGAATTACTGGTCGCGATCCCTGCCACGATACCGGCACTCTTAATGTCCTCCAGGAACTTTTGTGCGCCCGGTTTCAAAAACACATCGTGGGAATACTTCTCAAACGCCATTTGGTTCCAGCATTCTTTCATCTCATCGGTCGTCATGGGAATGTTAAAACGGTTTTTGAAATACTCGGCGGTCTCGGAAAAACTCATTCCCTCGATCTCGTCCTGCATATCCTCCGGGCAGTCATACCCGAATCTGCCCAAAAAGTCGATATCGATCTGCTTCCACATCCACATGCTGTCGACCAGCGTGCCGTCCAGATCAAAGATCACGGCCTTCACGTGGCGGCGGATCGTATTTATGTCAAATATGTTCATGTCAAACCTCGGCTTTCAGCCTGTCAATTTCTTCTTTTGTAAGGAAACGGCTCTCTCCCGGCTTAAGTGTTTCATCCAGCGAAAGTGAGCCCATAGAGATCCGTTTCAGGTAGACCACCGTCAGCCCGAACTTCGCAAACATGCGTTTCACCTGATGGTATTTACCCTCGTAGATCGTTATATATACTTCATCCTCCGATGCGGTCCGCTCGATCTTCGCAGGAAGTGCGGTAAAATTACCGTCCGCATCATCGATGTCGACGCCCGCTTCTAATTCACGGATCACATCATCGGTGACCGCAGCGTCCAGTCTCGTAAAATAGGTCTTCGGCACATGCTTCTTCGGAGATAACAACCGATGGGTCAATGCTCCGTCATTGGTCAGAAGCAGCAGGCCTTCGGTGTCGATATCCAGTCTTCCGACGGGAGCCAGATCTTTTCGAACGCCCAATCCCCGAACCAGGTCCAGAACAGTCTTTTGTCTGGGATCTTCCGTGGCTGAGATCACACCTGCCGGTTTATTCAGCATACGGTACTCGTACATATTGTAGAACACTTCGGCGCCGTCGATCTGGAGCGTACGGGAGCTCATATCGATCTTGAGATCTGCGGATTTCACAACTACGCCGTCGATCTTCACGCGGCCATGCGTTATCATCTTTTTGACTTCGCTTCGCGTGCCATAGCCTATATCACACAGAGCCTTATCCAGGCGTATGGTTTTGGTCGTTTGCATTACTGCCTCCTACTGCCAGCGCCAGCCGCTCAGATATTTGTTTTTGATGCTTTTATCTTTCGCCTTACCGAAGCCCAGAGGATGTCCTTCCACGCAGATCAGGCACAGACCATCCTGCAGGCTCTCCTCGGAGGTAAGATCGATCGTCTCGCCCTTCAGATAACGGATCACACGATCGTCATTCAGGCCAAACGAAATCGTGTTTTCAAATTCATCCGCTTTCAAAGCCATGGCAAAGGCCTGGCTCGGCTCAAAGCGGTTCTTCTTACATTCGCCGACAAACAGGCCGGGACGCAGGATCCGCAGGCCGCTGATGTCGCACAGCTGCTCGGGGACACAGTAAACCTTATCCTGACGCAGATAGAAATGCTTATGCGAAAGTCTTCCTTTTACCTGTGACAGAAACTCGGTGAACTCCGGATGTTTCGCCAGTTCTTTTGTACTATCGTACGATGCAAAAGATGCACCTGAAATATCGAAGATACGGTTCGCATCTGAAGACGCGTCCTTTCGGAACATCGTCAGGAAATGGCCTTCTCCCTGCATATGCTGCGGCCAGATACGTACGCAGTTTTTGTATTCCTCTTCTTTCGAGGGATCGTAAGCCCCGGGAAATGCGCTGCGGAAACCTTCGTATTCATCGATCGGAACCGTATGCATCTCCGGGAAATGCGAAAGCACAAATTCTACAGAAGCTTCATTTTCCTTCGGGGAAAATGTACAAGTCGAATACATCATAAGTCCGCCCGGTTTTAACATGGCGACCGCCTGCTCCAGGATCTCCCGTTGGAGTTTGGAATACTCCGCATTGCTATTCGGCGTCCATGCTTTCATTACGGCGGTATCCTTACGGAACATGCCCTCACCGGAGCAGGGAGCATCGATCAGAACCTTATCAAAATACTCCGGAAACACCGAAACCATCTTATAGGGTGCTTCACTTAAGATGCACGCATTATCGATACCAAAAAGCTCAATATTTTTTAATAGTGCCTGCGCTCGGGAATTACTGATGTCGTTCGTGACCAAGAGGCCTTCGTGCCCCAGTTTTGCACCGAGCTCGGTGCTCTTACCTCCGGGCGCTGCGCAAAGATCCAGAACTTTATCTCCGGGTTCAATGGGCAGACGGTTCGCCGGCGTCATCGCGCTTGGCTCCTGCAGGTAATACAGGCCCGCATAGTACAAAGGGTTCTTTGCGGGGCGGTCATCCTCCTCATAATAGTAGCCGTTGTCGATCCACGGGATATTCTTTACACTAAACGGGAGGATTTTCTCAAACGCTTCCTGTGAGATCTTCAGGCGGTTGCGACGCAGCCCGAAGACTCTCTTATCTGCGAAGGAGGCTTCATATTCCGCATAATGCTCACCCAGAAGCTTTTGCATATTCAATTGATAGACTTCCGGCAACTGCGGCATGGTTTCTCTCCTTGTGAAAACGCCTGCAAAACAGCAAAGGCCATCTGCAGACGTTCCTATAAGTTGATGTATTCAGATCTATATTATTCTTCCTGCGAACTGCGACGATCCTGACCATCCTCACGAGATACGGTCGCGGGAGCGGCGAGCTCGGCACGATTTGCTTTTACTACGTTCAAACTGTTGGACAGGGAATTCATCAGGTTCGAATAACGGGACTGCGACTGATCCAACGTATGAGCTAAAAGATTTTCCATGTTCTGCAAGAGCGAATCGATATAAGCAATCGCACTTTCGCGTACCTCGGAAGCCTCACGGTGTGCATCTTTCACAATGCGCTCAGACTCGATATGCGCATCTGCGATCATATTATCGGCAATACCCTTCGCCTGCTTCGCGATATCGTGCTCATCCAGAAGTTTCTTCGCTTCCTTTTTGGCATCTTCGATGATATCCTTACCGGTCTCATTTGCCTCGTTAATGATCTGATCCTTATTCTGAAGAAGGCGCTGGCTCTGTTTTATCTCATTCGGAATGCGGCTGCGCAATTCCTCAAGGAGCTCCTCGATCTGGATCTTGTCTACAATGATCTTATTAGAAGAAAAGGCGGCTGCTTTACAGCTTTCCAAAAAATCTTCAATTTCGTCAATCTGTTGTTCCATTTTACCCATATCATCTCATCCTCGCTTCTTTTGGTATCGTTTGGACACTGGGTCCGTTTTCTTTTTTGAATGCCAAACTTCAAGGGTACCTTATCCCTATCTGTTATCATAACACATCAAAGGCGAATTGTCACTAACAAGCGTGTCGATTTTTTAAATTTCTTTCTATTGCTCTTCCGCAACGATCTTGTGATCGACAGAAATCTGTTCTTCCGTCAGCATGAAGTAACTCATCCATTCGGGAGCTTCCGGATCGATCGCCAAGGTATCACACCAAGTGACATCCACATAATAGGTTCCATCCGGCAGTTTTACAACATTCCACATATGTCCTTCGGAATCGCCGGCAATTCCGGTGATCGTATCACAATACAGGTTAGCCTTTCTGCATAGATATTTAAAAGCCTTTGAATATCCCTCGCAAACAAATTTGCCCCCCATAATGCCGGAATACGGAGCCTCATTTGCAGAGTTCTTCACCGCGAAGTCATATTCATAATCGGCATTGATCGAGATCGTTTTCGCAAGATACATGTATTTCTGGTACGCGGACATATCTTCCGTAAGTTCTGCAACGATCCTGTCAGCTTCGTCCTCAAACATCTCCATGTTGTCTTTGATCAGTTCAATGCTGTCCGAAGGTTCATCTGCCCAATAGGAACGATATTCGGAAGCCATTCCGAGCACATCGCCGTTTTCATCGTCCTGTTCGACGATCTTGAAATAGCAATCGATCTCGGGATAATCCACGCGCAGATAGCCCCAGGCACGAAGAACTTCGTCCATGGCATCACCATCTTCGTAATCTTTTACCAGATAGGAAAACTCTTCGTAGTTTTTGACCTTCTGAAGCATGTCATCGTAGAATTCTTTTTCTCTTTCCGTCATGTTCGGATGCTTACGATCTTCATAGGGTATATAACCCAGATCCAAACACATGCTGGTACCGTTCTGATCCGTGAGGGTGTAGCAACCTTCGTAGGTCTGCGGGAACACGATATCATCAACGTAGTTATAACACAGCGTGAGGTTTTCATTGACCGGGATGACGATGTCCAGATAACCGTCATCGTTGGAATCGATGTTTTTGATCTCTTTTTCAAAGAACCAGTCAACATGTCCGGGTGCGGACAATGTACTGATGCGCTCCTGAGAGTCTACATCATATGCAAAATATCCGAAATCATCTTCTGCCTTAACGGCTTCCAACACAACGGAATGGTCGTCATCGATCGTAAACGGTCCGAGATATCCTTTATCCTCCCACCATTTCTGTGCAGGAACTTCTGTTGTGGGTTCCTCCGTTGTAGGTGCTGCCGTCGTCGGTGCCTGTGTGGTCGGCGCCTCAGTCGTCGGTGCAGCCGTAGTTGCGACTGCTTCGGTTGAAGGTGCTGCGGTGGTGGTTACGGAAGCTGTGGTGTCTGCTTCCTTCGTGGGCTCGTCTTTCGTGCCTGAGCATGCCGTGATCATGAGCGCGGCCAATGCTGCGACTGCCGTTTTTGACAAATGTGACTTCTTCATTTTCTTGAAACTCCTTCTTATTTGCGCTTTCCCATTTCGCGCATTTTTGCTTCGACCCTTTTGGCGATCTCGGGGGATACGAATTTTGAGATATCACCGTCATAATATGCGACCTCGCGAACCGTGCTGGACGAAAGGTAAGCATACTGCAAACTGGTCGTAAGGAAGATCGTGTCGATCTCAGGCGCGATGATCCGGTTGGTCTGCGCCAGCTGCAATTCATATTCAAAGTCGGTGACAGCTCGCAGACCACGGATGATGGTCTGGGCCTTATACTGTTTCGCCAGGTCGACGGTCAGGCCGTTGAACGAAGTGATCTGCACGTTCTTCAGGTCCTTCGTGACTTCACGCAGCATATCCACGCGTTCCTCGGCAGTAAACCAAGGGTTCTTTGAACTGTTATTCAAAACCGCAACGATGAGTTTATCCACGATCTTTGCCGAACGGGATATAACATCCATATGTCCATATGTCACCGGATCAAAACTTCCGGGATAGATACCGATCTTCATAATACTCTCCTTTATTCTTTCACGACCGGCCGAAAAATGATATGTCGGTTGGTCTTGTAGTTTTTCTCTTTTACGGTTTCATATCCGAGTTCTTCCACGTAGGAAAAGTCGGTAGCGAGCGAAGCTTCGACGATGATCCAGGTGTCATCCTTTAACAGGACTCCGTCTGCCAGGATCTCAAGTACTTTCTTCTCGTACTCGTGATCGTAGGGCGGATCCATGAAGATAAAATCGAATTTACGTCCTTCGCTCTTTAAGCGGATCAGCTCGGTGAACACATCGCCGCGGACCAGCCGCGCTTTATCTATCAGTTTGGTGAACTTCAGGTTCTCCACGATGCACTTCTGCGCTTCCGCCTTCTGCTCGATGAAATAACAGTTCCGGGCACCGCGGCTTAAGGCCTCGATCCCGATGGCGCCGCTGCCCGCAACCAGATCCAGAAAATCGGAACCGGCCAGGTATGGCTGCAAGATATTAAACAAAGTCTCCTTCGTCCGGTCGATCGTCGGCCGGGTTTCCAAGCCCTCCGGAGCCTTCAGCGGCAAATGTCTTGCCGTTCCCGCGATCACTCTCATGGCAATCTCCTTTAAACTCTACAGTAAGTGGAATCTTCTTCCGAAACGTTCAATACGTTTTCCCATCGGAAGATCCGCATATTCGTTTTCATTGATCACATGCATCTTCAGTACGCATATGAGATATGACAGCATGCCGATGAGGACTGAAAGAAGCAAAGCAACGATCCTCGGCAAAACCTTTTGGATCCCAACGTAGGAAAAATAAACAAGAATGCCCATGATCAACGAAGCAAACAACGGGAATAGGTAGGTCTGCTTGACCACATTCGCCGAGATCACGCTGTCCCGGTACATGATGCGGCGGATATCGATGAGGTTCAGAGCACTCACGATCAGGCCGAATACCATATACGAGATCACGACCGCATATTCATCCAGCTCGAATACTTTGATCAAAAGCACCAGGAGTCCGGTATGGATGAGCAGGGCCAGGATCGAGTTTTTGATCGGTACGGACATGTGCCCAAGGCCGTGCAGAATCGCATTGGTAATGGAGGCCGCGGAAAATGCCACGATCGCTCCGCAACCGTATACCAGCAATTGGGAGGCGTTGCTCGCATCCTTCGGAAACAGTACGCGGATGATCGGTGTTGCAAGAACTGCCATGCCGATCATGCACGGGAACGAGATCATCAGGGTGAACTTCTTAACGATATTGATCCGGTGCATCGCTTCTTCCGTATTCTTCACGGACGATGCCTGAGCGATCGCCGGGATCGCCGAGGACGAAAGCGCCGTGGCGAAAGCGATCGGGATGTTTACCAGAAGAAGGTATTTTCCGGAGAAAACGCCCCATTTGCTGGCGATGATATCGTCGGTCACTGCACGTGCGTGAAGCAACTGCGACATCAGGATATTATCGAGGAAATTGACCAGATTGAAGATGATGGCGCTGACCGTGATCGGCATCAACGTAAGCAGGATCAAACGGCTTGCGTTCGAACGGTTTAAAGTACGGTTCTTACTCTCCCGCTCACAGAGTTTGCGGAACGAAGGGTAATAAGCGCGCAAGAACAAAAGCAGAACGATGAGTCCGGCAACTGCGCCTGCCAGAGTGCCTATGGTACCGCCGGCCGCGCCACCGGCGGCGGCGTAGGAACCGTTGGTATTCTGAAGCACCAGATCGGTCTTATGACCTTCTTTCGCCAAAAGCACGACGCCGATGATGCTGACGACCGCATTGACGATCTGCTCTACGATCTGTGAGATCGCCGTAATGACCATCGTGCCGAAGCCCTGGAAGAAACCTCGAAGGGCACTCAAAAAGCTGACTACGAAGACCGTAGGTGCCAGAATCTGGATGGAACGCTTCGCCAACGGCATGGAAAACCACTGAGCGAAACGGCCGGCTTCCAGATATAACAAAACGGAAAATATCAGTCCGAATATAAACGAAATAAAAACGGCACAGAAAAAGAGCATGCGGGCGTTCTTATACTGACGCTTTGCAATGCGCTGCGAGATCAGCCTGGAGATCGCCTGCGGCATGCTGTAAGAAGAAAGCAACAAAACGATGTTGTAGATCTGAAAGGCAGACGAATAATAACCATTGCCCTCATCTCCGATGATGTTCGTCATGGGTATGCGGTAAACGATACCGATCAGACGCACGAAGATGCCGGCAAAGGCCAAAATCGTCCCCTGCACCAACATATTGTTTTCTGCTGATTTCTGCTTAGCCATTTTACTCATCCATTTCCGACGCGGTTCAGTCCGCTAAATCGCGTGTGATACCGATCCTCTCTAAGATCGCTTCCTGGCGCTCTTCCATCAAGCGCCGTTCCGCCTCCTCCATGTGGTCGTACCCCATGAGGTGCAGCATGCTGTGGGCCACCAAAAACGCGAGTTCGCGACGCACACTGTGGCCGTATTCCTTCGCCTGGGCAAATACATGCTCGACAGAGATCATGATATCGCCGAGCATCAGCTCGCCGGTATCGGGGTGAAAGCAGTCTTCCTGCTCTTCGATGTTCGAAAAATCCGCCGGTGCATCGAAGAAGCAATTGGGAAAGGAAAGCACATCGGTCGCTTTATCCATTCCCCGAGTCTCTTTATTCACTTCATGTATATCTTCATCATCGGTCAAAACAACTTCGATATACACGTCATACTCACAGTTTCCATAGTCCAGCGCGGATTCGATCGTTTTCTCGATCACTTCGCGTGCATCAAAGGGAAATACGCTCTCATCCCCGCGCTCATAGGTAATATCTATCGTCATTCTTTTGTGTGCTTCCTTCCGGTCTGCGGACCTTTCTGTGACTTTTCATATACTTCGTAAGCCTCGACGATGCGCTGTACGAGCGGATGACGAACCACATCCTGATTGGTAAGTTCGCAGATCGAAATGCCTTCGACCTTACCGAGGATACGAAGCGCTACATCCAATCCCGAGGTTTCACCCGCAGGAAGATCCTTCTGCGTGCGGTCACCGGTCACGATGACTTTTGAACCGAAACCGATACGTGTGAGGAACATCTTCATCTGCGCCGGTGTCGTGTTCTGGGCTTCATCCAGGATGATATAGGCATTGTCCAGGGTACGACCGCGCATATAAGCGAGCGGCGCGACCTCGATCAGGCCTTTTTCCATGTTATGGGCAAATGCATCGGCGCCCATGATCTGATACAAAGCGTCGTAGAGCGGACGCAGGTACGGATCGACTTTTTGCTGCAGGTCGCCGGGCAGGAAGCCGAGTTTCTCGCCTGCTTCGATCGCGGGACGTGTCAGGATGATGCGGCCGACCTCTCCTTCTTTAAATGCGCTGATCGCCATGGCCATAGCCAGGTAGGTCTTACCGGTTCCGGCAGGTCCTACACCGAACACGATCATGTTCTTACGAATGCTGTCCACGTATTTCTGCTGACCCAGCGTCTTCGGTTTGATCGGTTTTCCCGCGATGGTGCGCGCAATGATATCGGTATCCATGTCCAGCATCTTTGCTTCGTCGTTATGCGGAGCCAGTGACAACGCATAATCCACGTTCTGTTCGGTCACGACATTGCCCCGTTTTGCTAGTTCCGCCAGAGTCCCAAGCACTCGAAGCGCGTGGTCGATCTGTTCTTCGGGACCGATCACTTTTACCTCGTCGTCGCGGGCCACGATGCTGACATTCAGTTTTTTCTCTATCTTCTTGGCAAAAACATCGAACTGGCCGAACACGTTCTGTTGCTGGTCGGTCGGTATCGGAAGTTTCTTGGAAATGATTCCCATCCTTTAGCTCCTGTTTATATTCATCGGGACTGCCTGTCACAGTCTTATTCATTTTACCATTAAAGCACGGCTTTTGTATACACTTTTTCATAAAAATCCCCCGACAAAACCGAAATTCTGTCGGGGTCATTATTATCGTTTGCCATGCAAACCTGTATTTCACATTGCGTTGAAATACTGTAGATTGTCGTACTTACTATATCCGGAGAATTAGTTATACTTACGCTTTCTGGCAGCTTCGGACTTCTTCTTACGTCTTACGCTGGGCTTCTCGTAATGTTCTCTCTTGCGAATCTCCTGCTGGATGCCGGCCTTTGCGCAATTTCTCTTAAAACGACGTAATGCACTATCCAAGCTCTCGTTCTCTTTAACGATTACGTTTGACATTCTTCACCTGACCTCCCTCCGGTAGTGAATTAGAAATACCTTTCGGTAATTTCGCACGCTATACATTATATCATATTTTGCGGCCACGTCAACCACTTTTTGAAAATTATTTGATCTGGTCTTCCAAAGCCGCCTTTACAGCGTTCAGAGCGTCCTTGATACCGGCTGCGTTTTTACCGCCGGCCTGTGCCATATTCGGACGTCCGCCGCCGCCACCGCCTACGAAACCGGCGATCGCTTTGATCAGGTTTCCTGCGTGCGCACCTGCCTTCATGGCAGCATCGGTCGCCATGGAGATCAAGTTGACCTTACCACCCTCTACAGCACTTGCGATAACGATAACGCCTTCGCCGATCTTATCCTTCAGGTTGTCGCCGAGGTTACGAAGTTCGTTCATATCCACGCCGTCAACGTTGATCGCCAGGAGCTTCACGCCCTTGACTTCCGTTACCTGATCCATAACATCGCCCATCGCATTGTTTGCAAGTTTGCTCTTCAGGCTCTCATTTTCCGAACGAAGCGCACGGATCTCTTCCTGCATCGCCTCGATACGGCCGATCAGGTTCGCCGGGGAGGTCTTCGCAGCTGCAGCAGCTTCCTTCAGAGCCTTCTCCTGCTCCTGATAATATTTCATCAGTCCGTTGCCGGTCAATGCTTCGATACGGCGAACGCCCGCAGCAACGCCCTGCTCGGAAATGATCTTAAACGAATTGATCACGGAAGTATTCGATACGTGAGTACCGCCGCAGAACTCTACGGAGAAATCTCCCATGGATACGACACGTACGATCTCGCCGTATTTCTCGCCGAAGAGCATCATTGCCCCGATCTTACGTGCCTCATCGATCGGCATTTCACGGGTAACGACCTGGATCGCTTCTGCGATCTTCTCGTTAACGATCTTCTCGACCTTAGCGATCTCTTCCTCAGTCATGGCTGAGAAGTGCGTGAAGTCGAAACGAAGACGATCTTCGCCGACCAAAGAACCGGCCTGCGCAACGTGACTGCCCAGAACCATCTGCAATGCCTTCTGGAGCAAATGCGTAGCACTGTGGTTGTTACAGGTATCAAGGCGACGCTGTACATCGATCTTCATGGAGGCAGTATCGCCGACTTTGATCATACCCTTCGTGACCTTACCAACATGGCCGATCTTCTCACCCTGGAGCTGGATGGTCTCCTCAACTACAAACTCGCCATCAGCAGTTGTGATCACACCGGTATCACCGATCTGGCCACCCTTGGTAGCATAGAAAGGCGTCTGATCCATGATGATCGTGCCATCCTGTCCGTCGGTCAATGCTTCTACGATCTCATCTTCTGTTGTCAAAGCGAGAACCTTACCCTCAGCCTCGGTCTTATCGTAGCCGATGAACTTTGATGTGATCGCAGGATCGAGGGACTGGTAGATGGTAACGTCTGCGCCGAGAAGGTTGGTCTTCTTATGAGCGGCACGCGCCTTATCCTTCTGCTCCTTCATGCAGGCATTGAAGCCTTCCTCATCCACGATGAAGCCCTTCTCCTCGAGGATCTCCTTTGTGAGATCGATCGGGAAGCCATAGGTGTCATAAAGTTTGAAGGTGTTCTCGCCGGAGAGCGTCTTCTCTCCGTTCTTATTCATCTCGTCTTCCATCTCAGCGAGGATGGTCAGTCCGAGGTCAATGGTCTTATTGAACTTATTCTCTTCTTCGGTCAGAACCTTGAAGATCATATCCTTACGTTCTTCCAGTTCCGGATATCCGTCCTTAGAAAGCGCGATAACGGTCTTAGAAAGTTCAGCCAGGAAAGTTCCCTGGATGCCGAGCAAACGGCCGTGACGGGCCGCACGACGAAGCAGACGGCGAAGCACGTAGCCGCGACCTTCGTTCGAAGGCATGATACCGTCGGAGATCATGAAGGAACAGGAACGGATGTGGTCCGCTACGATACGCAGGGAAACATCCTTCTTCGGATCCTCGAGATACTTGATGCCGCAAAGCTCGCTGATGCGGTCGAGCAGGTTCTTGATCGTGTCTACGGAGAAGATGGAATCCACATCCTGTACGACAACGGCCAGACGCTCCAGGCCCATACCTGTATCGATGTTCTTTTGGGCCAGTTCGGTGTAATTGCCCTTACCGTCGTTGTTGAACTGTGAAAAAACGTTGTTCCAAACCTCGATGAAACGGTCGCAATCGCAGCCTACCGTACATCCGGGCTTACCACAACCGTACTTCTCGCCACGGTCATAGTAGATCTCAGAGCAGGGACCGCAAGGGCCTTCACCGTGCTCCCAGAAGTTATCTTCCTTACCGAAGCGGAAAATGCGATCCGCAGGGATGCCGATCTCTTTATTCCAGATGTCAAATGCTTCATCATCATCCACGTAGATGGACGGATACAGGCGGTTCGGATCGAGGCCGACGGTCTGTGTCAAAAACTCCCAGGACCATGCGATCGCTTCATGCTTGAAGTAATCACCGAAGGAGAAGTTGCCGAGCATCTCGAAGAACGTACCATGACGCGCGGTCTTACCGATGTTATCGATATCGGGTGTACGGATACACTTCTGACATGTAGTCACACGACGTCTCGGCGGACTCTCCTGTCCTGTGAAATAAGGCTTTAACGGTGCCATACCGGAATTGATGATCAATAGACTCTTGTCGTTATGTGGAACAAGAGAAAAACTTTTCATAACAAGATGGCCTTTGTTTTCGAAGAACTTCAAAAACATCTGCCGCAGTTCATTTACACCATACTTTTCCATGATTGAAACTCCTGAATATTACTTCTCTTCTTTGGATTTCTTTGCATCTTTATGCATGCGGAATTTGGAACCGCAGATCGCGCCGGCGACTGCAACGCCGATCAAAACGATATACTTGCAAAATTCAACGCAAAATTCATTCCAGAAAGCACTCATCGCATTTCACCGTCCTTATCCATGATGAAGGAACGTCGTACTCTGACGTTCACTAACAAATACTAGCACAGCCCCGCTTAAAATGCAAGCGTTATTTGGCCGTCATCGGTCGGATCCGATGGAATATCGTCCATCAATTCCTCGCCATCGGCAGCCGCCGTGGCCAGTGTATCGCAACGCTCATTCAGTTCATGTCCTGCGTGACCTTTCACCCAGTTCCATTCGATCTTATGAGGCTTTGCGGCTTCCAAAAGCCGCTCCCACAATTCGCGGTTTTTCACCGGATCCTTCTTGCTGTTCTTCCAACCTTTCTTTATCCAGTTCTCGATCCAGTTCTCATTGAACGCGCGGACCAGATACTGTGAATCGGAATACAGCACGACTTCACACGGTTCGGTCAATGCTTCCAGGCCGACAATCGCTGCCATCAGCTCCATGCGGTTGTTTGTCGTCTTCTTATATCCTGCCGAATATTCCCGCTCGTGTAGATTGCCTTTACCGTCGACGTATTGTACGACCGTGCCGTAGCCGCCCGGGCCCTCCGGGTTTCCGCGTGCCGCGCCATCCGTGTAGATCGTGACTTTTTTCATTTCGGTCTCCCGTCCTTTCATCGTCTGTGCCACTCACCCGTTTCCATGTAATCTTCGGCGGTCTTCTCGGCGCTCTCGATGATCTTCTCATCGTAGCCGAGGATCTTCAGCAGGCGGATCGCATTGCGTGTGGTCGCACGTCCCTTATTGAGAACATAGTCAAACGTGACATCATTGTCCGTGACCGTTTCCTTGAAATGATAGTTTTCAAATGTATCTTCGAGCAGATAAGTCAGCTCGATATCGTGTGTAGCGGCGAAGCAAAGGATGTTGCTTTTCGCCATATTGTACAAGATCTGCGAGGAGGCCGCCACACGCTCGATCGTGTTGGTACCGCGCAGGACTTCGTCGACGAAGCACAGCACGGGAACCTCGCCTCCGTTCGCGTCCATGATACGCTTCAGCGATTTGATCTCGACCATGTAATAACTCTCATTATTTTTGAGGTTATCCTTCAGGGCCATGGACGTGTACGTGCGATAGAACCGCGTGGTAAATGCATGCGCGGGCGCCGTCGCGATCGTCTGGGACAATATCGCGCAGAGGGCGACGGTCTTGATGAAGGTCGACTTACCGGAAGCATTCGAACCGGTCAGAAGCACACTGCGGTTCACATCGATATTGTTGGCGACCGGCTCTGAGATCAGCGGATGGTAGCCGTCCAGCATGCGGATCACGAGATCCGGGCCGCTGACAAATTCGGGTTCCGCATAGAATGGCAAGGACCTGCGGTAAGAAGCGACCGCGATGGCACTCTCGAGATAACCGATGCCGCTCAGCAGGGCTTCGATATCTTCGGAGTGACCCTTTACCAAGGAAAGCACACTTTTAAACTGAATGAGGTCAATGTGTGTAATGAGGCGAATGTAATCCAGGATCGCCTCAGCGATATTGCCCCCGGAACCATTGCCCGTACCGATCAGTTTCGCCTTCGAAACGACCTTCTCGAGCGGTTTAGCGTGTTTCTCGAGCTCGTCAAGATACGTTCGGATCTTCGGATCCATGCCTTCCAGCTTCGCCAGCTCGGAAGCATTGCTCGCAAGACGCACCAGATAGCCGACGCAGGTGAAATACGATTCGTAAACTGCTTTTTCGGAATAATATTTGATGATGTTAAAGGTGATCACACCCAGGACAAACAGGAGGCCGATCTTCGGAACGATGATAAAGCCGATGATCGATGCGATCAACAGGATGTTGCACAGATAGTCGATCGCTTTGCTGCCCTCCTCCAGTTCCTGAAACGAGGAAATGTAATTTGACAGAGACAGTTTGAGCGTGTGACCGATCGCTTGAAAACGCTCCTGCATGCGGATGCGTTGGTCCTCGTTCTCATCCATGATGTGGACCACGGAATTGAACTCTTCAACCTCTTCGAGGTTCTCGGAAGGCGTCCGCAATTTGTAGTACAGATACTCTTCACCCGCGGAGGACTGTGTCGTGTTCATGAGGGCGAACATGCGGTCCATCTCCAGATCGTTCCAGGTGATATCGTCAACGACGGGCTTTCCGTCTTTATGGTTATTATAATAGAATGCGATGTTGTCCAGTTCCGTCGGCTCGTACTCGCGCTCGCTCGGATTGCCGTACTGCTCCTTCAGTTTGGCGATGAGCTTATGTTTGTTGGACCTCGTCTGCTTTATGCCCAGATAAGCCAGATAAGCGACCAGGGCAATGACCGCAGCTAAGATAATATATTTCATGCTGTCATCTTTTTCCGCGGTCAGACTCAGTATATAACGGGTCATGAATGATTTCCTCTTTTCTTGCTTACTATTTCCTTCAAATGACGGTCAAACTCCTCGTAGATGCCCTCCAGGTCGTCTACGTAGGGGTATTTACCGTCTCTGTATAAGATTTTGCCATCGATCACGGTCATGCGGACATTGGCTCCGTTTGCACTATACAGGATCTGCGGAACCAGATGCTCCCGCGGATACAAGTTCGGCAAATGCGTGTCGAGTAAGATAAAGTCTGCGGCATCGCCGAGTTCCAAACCGGCGATCTTCGCGCCGCTATTTAGCGCTGCATCAAGGAATACTTCATCCGGGATCGCGATCGCATCCTGATCGGTGAGTTTTGAGTACATCGCCGCCAGGTAGATCTCGCGGAACAGGTCAAGTGCGTTGTTACTCGCAGGTCCATCGGTTCCGAAACCCAGCGGGATGCCCGCAGAAACGATGCGTTTATAGGGTGCCATACCGCTGGCCAGTTTGCCGTTGGAACCGGGATTGGAAATGATCCCGACACCATGCTCTTTCAGCAGGGACAGGTCTCTGTCAGAAAGCCAGACACCGTGGAAGATACCGCCGCCATAATCAAACAGTCCCAGATCGCAAAACAGTTCCACGGGACTCTTGCCGTATTTGGCGATACACCCTTCCACTTCCTTCTTCGTTTCCGCCATGTGCGTATAAAAAGGAGCCTTCCATTCATGCGCCAGAGAATTCAGCATTTCCAGCATGGGAATGTCGTTGGTATATTCTGCGTGTGCGCCGAGGCGGAAGCCACCCATCGGAGAATGAAACTTATCATGCAACATCCGCATGCGGAATTCATTGTCCGAAAGACTGCCCGTGTAAAGGTTTACGTTACCGCAGAGCAGAAAACGCATCCCCATATCGCTGCAGGCTTTTGCAACGGATGTCTCGAAATGGTACATATCAAAGATGGTCGTCGTACCGTTGCGCAGGTACTCTAGGATCGCGACCTTCGTGAAGGCTTCGACCGAGTCGGCGTCCAGAAGCGCCTCCATCGGGAAGACCGCCTCGTTCAGCCATCGATCCAGCGGAAGGCCCTCGGCATAAGATCGCAGGAAGGTCATCGGTGAATGCGTGTGCATGTTCTTCATTCCGGGCATCAAAAGATCACCGCCGCAGTCAATCTCCTCGTCAAACTGCGGCGATGTCGTTGTGCGCAATATTTCGGAGGCTTCCGACTTCGGACCGCGGAATGTGATCTTCCCGCCGTCACACCAGATCTCGCCCTCCTGCACATCAAAGGCAGGAGTACCGTCCTCGTTGATACTCTCCGATAAAAGATCAGCATGATAGAAACGTAAACGCATTCAAAAAACCTCTCTGGATCATTCTCCCGTTTGGATACCCTCTAAAAATGCGGTGACCAGTGCGGTAAATCGCTCTTTTGCGATCGCTGCGGTCTCTTTGACCTCTTCGTGGGATAATACCGCGCCGGAGATCACGCCGCAAGCCATATTCGTCACGAGCGAGATCCCGCAGATCTCCATGCCCATGTGACGGGCGGCCATTGCTTCACAAACGGTGCTCATGCCAACCAGATCGGCACCGAGTTTCGCCACCATACGGATCTCCGCAGGGGTCTCGTAATTCGGTCCGGTCAGCTGCACATATACGCCCTCTTTCACGTCGATCTTCAGGAAATCAGCGCAATTATGAAGTGTTTCGCGAAGTCGCAGGCTGTACACCTGGGACATATCGGGAAAACGTACTCCGAAATCATCTTCGTTCGGTCCGATCAGCGGGGAAGGGACGAAGGAAGAAATATGATCGGTGATGCAAACGAAGTCGCCGGGTTTATAGGCCGGATTCACACCGCCGGCTGCATTCGTAAGGAGCAAGATCTGCGCTCCCATACGACGCATCAGCCGGATCGGCAGAACGACCTGCGTTACGGGATAACCTTCATAGTAATGAACGCGTCCCTTCATACAGACGACATTTTTACCTCCGACCTTACCGAAAACGAAACGACCGTCGTGTCCGCTGACCGTGGATACCGGGAAGCCTTCGATCTCGCCGTACGGGATCTCGGCTACGATATCAAAATCGGGACTCTCGGCATATTCGCCCAGACCGGAACCCAGGACCAGAGCGATCTCAGGCGTAAACGGTATACGGCCCTCTATGCTTTTGTAGGCTCTTTCGAGCTCTTCTTTGATCTTTGTCACGTTTCCGTCTCCTGTTTGAAGATAAAGCCCTTAAAATGGACTTTCTCATGGAATACGAAGGTGAGTTCCTGAACACCGCAGAGTTTCTCCGGTAGATCATATTCCTCGACCTGATAAGTATTCCAAATGGATTTCTTATGGTAATGGAAGGTGCCTAAGCAGACGCCGTCCTCTCTCTTGCCTTTATAGATCTCGAAGTCGATCGGTTCGGATGCCAGTTCGAAGATCGAAACCTGGATCCTGGAAGAACCGGTCTCACCGAAATCGATGTTTCCGAAGGTAACACCACTGTCGCCTTCGCGGTCCGTCGCGATCCCTCGTTCATTACCGATCGTGATCTTACCGAAGGTTTCTTCATGGAACCCGGCGGAAATGAAATCATAGGGATCTTTTGCCAGCGCGCCCATGCCCGTTACGGTAAATGTCTGGGACGTGTAGATGTCAACCTTTTCGCCGCCGTTCTTCGTTGCCAGACGCACCTGAAACACGCCGTCGCCCAGAGCGGTAACGTTGCACGCCAAAGGGTTCATCGGATCCGGCGTGATCTTAGCGATCTTCGTCGGAACTCCGTTGATATCGGTTGCCTTCCAACGGAATTCGAAATAGGAAGTATTCTCCGGATACAGAGCTGCGTGCAACTCTATGTTATTATGCTCGGGGCTCATCTCGAAACCGGAAGGACTGATGATCGCGATCTTGCGGACCGGGATCTCATCGAGGTTTGGTCCGGTAGATTCGATATTTTCCATATGACAACTGATGCCCGGGATCGGTTCGGTCTTATACGAATACAAGGTCACGCTCGCATCAGGCAAAGACGGCGAAGTCACCTCCACATGGATGTCGCCCTCTTCCTGTTTCGAACCGATCATGGCCAGAAGTTTGCCGGAAAACAGTCGCCGGCTGGTTCCCTTATATTCATCAAAATCGGTGCTGTCACCGTTGTCAAGGCCGACCAGGCGGCCTGCGCCGGTAACCTTAACGTGTACACGGTTATTGGCATTTTCGACCGGAATTCCCTCCATGTCGATCGCGGATATTTCCACGAAGATCATATCCACACCGTCGCCCTTCATGGACATGCGGTCCGGTGTCAAAACAAGTTCAGTAGCATTACCGAAGGAACGCTTCTCTTCACGGCAGAGTTCGTTGTCAAATTCATCGTAGGCGATCGCCAGAAGCTTACCATTCCGATACGGCAGGCGATAATCACAAGCCGTGTGGCGGCTGCGCTCATGGTCGATCTTCCGAGGTCCGTCGACGATCTCATCGTTGAAATACAGTTCTACCTTCGGCGCATTCGTAATGACACGCACATCGATCATCTGACCTTCCGAGAAATCCCAGTACGGACAGATATGGATCATCGGCGCAAAGTGGTAATCCGTCCACTCTGCCTGATACATGTAAAACGTATCCTTCGGAAACCCGGCGGTGTCCACCTGTCCGAAGTAGGAATTCTTCGTCTGGTACGGCGTCGGCTCGCCGATATAATCAAAACCGGACCAGATGAACTGTCCCAAGGAAAACTCGCAATCACGATCATCAAAGATATTGGCGTAACAGTTCTCCGAGCCCCAACTCGTCGTGCTGTTTCCGAGCGCCGAGCACTGCTCATCGTCGTCACACAGGATGGGCTGACTTAGCGGAAAATGATAGATACCGCGGCTGGCTACATTCGACGCGGTCTCGCTGCCGAAGATGATCCAGTCGGGATGCTCTTCATGATGTTTCTGATAGAGATTCTCTGCGTAATTATAGCCGACATATTTCAGGAGATCCGCGCTCTTCTGCGCGCCCTCCCACTGCATATAATTCGACGCAAAGGTGATAGGTGCATTGCTCCGGTAATCGTATTTGCGGACGCTTTCGATGAGCTTGCGCGTGATCTCCGCGCCATGTTCGGGATCCTTATGGACATCGGCGATCTCGTTGCCGATGGACCACATGAGCAGCGACGGATGGTTGTAGTCGCGGCGGATCCAGTTTTTTACATCCTCATCATAGCAATCTTTAAAGAAGCGGGAATAGTCGAATTCCGTCTTCGGAAGCTCCCACATGTCGAAGGCTTCGCTCATCACAAGAAGGCCCATGGCATCGCAGAGATCCATGATCTCCGGAGCGGGCATGTTGTGGGATGTGCGGATGGCGTTTACGCCCATGCTCTTCATAATGGCGAGCTGGCGGCGGGCGGCTGTTACGTTAAAAGCAGCACCCAGAGCACCCAGATCGTGGTGCATACAGACGCCCTTGATCTTCATCGGGCGGTCGTTCATGATCAGGCCGCGGTCCGTCGTGAACTCGAGCGTGCGGAAACCGATGTTGCAGGACATATCGTCGATCTCCTCGCCGTCCATGACCAGGCTGGCCTCGACGCGATACAGGCGCGGTATTTCCAGAGACCACAAAACCGGCTTATAGACCGTCATCGTGACCTCACAATGTTCAAAACGGAAGCACTCTTTGATGGCGTTCGCGATATCATTGCCCTCGGCATCGAGGACGCGGAAGCACATGATACCGTCGCAGGTAGCCAACGCAGACGCGGTCACTTCGAAGTTCGTTCCGATGCGCTGCGTCGATACGTACAAACTGTCCGAAGCGATATGGAAGGGATGACGGGAAATGAGCCATACGTTCCGGTAAATGCCGGCGCCGGAATACCAGCGTGTATTCGGCGATTCATAGATGACCGAAACATGGATCTCGTTTTCTCCGACCGTCAGGAAATCCGTGATGTCATACTCAAAGGTCACGTAGCCGTTTTTGCGGTTTCCGACCTCCTCGCCGTTGACATAGACGGTACTGTTCATATAAACGCCGTCGAACCGTATGTAGACACGATCCAGCGAAGGCACGTAAGAAAAGCGCTTACGATACCATCCTTCGCAGTTTTCATACAGGTCCTTCGTCTGCCATATGAGGAAATCATGCGGTACGTCGACCGGAGTCCATACGACATCGATATCCGTCATCATGCCGGCGATCGACTGCCCGAGACTCTGTTTGGAGAACTCCCATCCATCATTAAACAGTTTTTTCGTATCCATCTTCCATCCTCGCTTTACGTTAGATTTCTGATCTTGAATTCTTTCTCTGCCTCTCGTTTTTGATCTTTTTTAGCCAGGTCTTCCCGTTTGTCATAGAGTTTTTTACCCTGTGCCAGACCGATCTCGACCTTTACCAGACTACCCTTAAAATACACTTGAAGCGGAACGACGGTAAAACCTTTCTGCGCCATTTTCCCTGCCCATTTATTGATCTCGTACCGGTGCAGCAATAATTTGCGCACACGTAGCGGATCTTTATTGAAGATGTTCCCCTTTTCATAGGGGGAAATGTGCATGCCGTAGATATACAGTTCGCCTTTTTCCAGGCGGATAAAAGATTCTTTCAAACTGCATTTTCCCATGCGCATGGATTTCACTTCCGTCCCGGCGAGTGAGATCCCAACTTCCAGTTTATCCAGTATAAAATAGTCATGGTACGCCTTTTTATTATTCGCGATCAGCTTAATGCTGTCCTTTCCCATGTCTCCTCCGTTTCATCGTCGTACACATATATGTGTACGAAATAATCCAATCTAATCATACCACAATTCTCTCTTTGCGTAAAGAGGAACGTTTTTCGGGAACCAGGCCGAAAATGACCTGCGCCATGGTCAGATCGACATCCAAAACCTCGATCTTCACGCGCTGTCCCAGAGTGAATACACCGCCCGTACGCTCACCTACCAGACGATAGTGAGTCTCATCGAGCACGTAGTGGTCACTCAAACTGCTTAGGCGGATGATGCCTTCGACCGTGTTATACAATTCCACGAAGATGCCGACGTTCGTCACGCCGCTGATCACGCCCTTATGGATGTGCCCGATCTCACTCTGCATATACAAAGCCTTGAAGTATTTCATCACCTCACGCTCCGCTTCCGCTGCCTTCCGTTCAGTCGCCGAACAATGCGCCGCGATCTCGCCGAGAGTTGCCTCGGAGATTCTTGTATCAAGTCCGGCTTTCAGGATCCGATGGATCTGCAGGTCCGGATAACGCCGGATCGGTGATGTAAAGTGCGTGTAATGCTCCATGGCGAGTCCGAAATGCCCCAGGCATTCACTGCCGTAGCGGGCCTGTTTCATACAACGCAGCAGAACGCGATGGATCAACGGTCCTTCGGCTTCATGCGCGGTCGCATCCAGTACCTGCTGGAGCTTCTTCGGATGCACTTCATTCTGCAAGTGCAGGGCTACACCAAATCCTCCGAGGAAGGAAACAAACTCTTCCATACGGTCGTCGGCCGGTGCCTCGTGGTTTCGGTAAATGAACGGAAGGTTCTCCCAAAAAGCAACATTTGCAATGGTTTCATTGGCCGCGAGCATGAAATCTTCGATCATATCCGTGGCGACGCTGCGTTTGTACGGATAGATATCGATCGGAAAACCGTTCTCATCCAAGACTGCCTTCGGTTCCGGGAAATCAAAATCGATGGCACCGTGCTGTCTCCTGCGTTTGCGGATCAGTGCGGACAGACGTTCCATGGTCTGAAACATCGGTAACAGGCTCTCACATTCGTTTTTAAGGGCATCATCGGCCGTATCTTCAAGCAGAGCCGTGACCTCTTTGTATGACATTCTACGCGTGACGCGGATCACGCTCTCCACAACATGGTGATCGATGATCCGGCCTTGCGCATCGATGGTCATCAGGCAGCTCATGGCCAGGCGGTCCACGCCCGCATTCAAAGAACAGATCTCATTGGACAGTTCTTTCGGCAGCATCGGGATCACACGATCCGGGAAATACACACTGTTGCCGCGTTTTTTCGCTTCGGTATCCAGGGCGGATCCCTCCTTCACATAGTGGGAAACGTCTGCGATATGGACCCCGAGGGAAAAAGTTCCGTCAGCATTTTCCGTGACGGAAACACCATCATCGAGATCTTTTGCATCCTCTCCGTCGATGGTTACGATCACTTCATTGCGCAGGTCTTCGCGGCCTGCGATGTCCCTCTCCGTGACATACGATGGGATAGATCTTGCCTCGCGGATAACTTCCTCGGGAAATGCGACCGGCAGGCCGTAGGCCAGAATGGTCCCTTCGATGTCGGTACGCGGGTCGGCCGCATCGCCCAGAACACTGAGGATCTCGCCTTCCGGGTTACGTTTAGAATCCCCGAAATCGGTGATCTTTACCCAGACCTTGCTGTGATCCCGGGCATCGCCGATCGCTTCTTTCGGAATATAGATGTCCTTCATGAAACGATTCCGCTCGGGAATAACAAAGCCATAAGAATTCTTCATGACCAGGGTGCCCAAAATGGTTTCATTGGCACGCTGAAGGATGGCCGTGACCTTGCCCACCGGATGTTTGTCACCCGTGTACAGGATCACCGCTTCGACCTCATCTTTATGCATGGCACCGTTTACATTCTTTGCTTCAATATAGATGTCCGGAAGGTCGGAAGGATCATCCCCCGCCTCACCGGTCGTTGTTTGTTTCACAAAGCCGAAGCCGCGCGCCGAAGCAAAAAACGTTCCGCGGATCTTCGTATTTGCCTCGCAATTGGAATATGAGCCGGCCTGAACCGCAAAGTATTTTCCGTGATTTGTCACATTGATGCGCCCGTCACGGATCATGCCCTGCAGGATATCGGAGAACTCATCCCTCTTCTCTTTCGGTATATCCAGAAGGATCATAAGTTCTTTCAATTTCATTGGTTTGTATGCCTCGGACGTAAACACGTCCATCAGCTGTTTCGTCTTATCTTCCATTATTCTTTTCTAAACCTCATAATAAAAAACACCCTATGCGATCATGATCGGCATAGAGTGTTTGGTAATTCTGCAAGATTTATTCGGCTTCAGTAGTTGCCTCTGCTGCAGCTTCAGTAGTTGTTTCTGCTGCGGCCGCTGTAGTTGTCTCTACAGTTCCGGTATTGCCTGTATCTGCTCCTGCAGTCTTATTGAAAATACTACTGTTCAAAAGCAGGCATACAACAAAAAATACAACAACAAGCCAAGTAGTGGCCTTTTGAAGTGCGCCTTCCATCGAACGCGCTTTATTTTTTCCCCAATAGGAGTCAGCCATACCGCTGATGGACCCCGATAAGCCTGCAGATTTGCCTTCCTGCATCATAACGAGAAGCGTTATAGCCAGTCCGAGAATTACTAATACTATACCGAGAATCATCTCTAAAACATCCATGGTCTCACCTCCACATAAGAATTTATCATAGGAACGCGGAAAATGCAAGCAAAAATTTGCGATTTTTATTTTTTACCTGCTTTTTCGCTCTCGGAAGCGTCTTTACCGTCCGGATCCGCTTCTTTGTCATCCTTTTTCTTGAGGAACAAAGCTATGAAAAACAGCACCATTCCGACGAGAGTCAGGCCGGAACCGATCAGCATGAGAAGCTTCTGCAGGAATTTGACGTTCTTTTCGCCGTCACTCTTTGTTGCAGCATCCGATGACGGAGCTTCCGTCCTCGGATCTATGATCTCTGCCGTAGAAGCCTCGGTCGGATCTTCTTTCGTTCCTTCTGTCTCAGGTTCGGTTTGCTTCTCCGTCTCAGTCTCCCGAACCGTTGTGGTCTCCTGAGGCTTTTCGGAAACATTTACAAAGAACACGGCCTCGATCCCGTCATAAGATACGGAGATCGTGTTATCTCCTGCCTTTAATGCATCCTCCGGAAGTGCAACCTCATCGGTAACTTCAACCTTCGTTCCGTCTTTATAGACTGCGAACACCGTAATATCTTTCGATGTAACTTTGTCGCCGACATATTTAGCGCCGCCGATATATTTCAGTTCCAGTTTTTCCGGCACTTCTTTCGTGGTTTCCTCAGCGGACTCTTCAGCCGTTGTATCCACTTCCGTCGAGTCCGTCTCGGTCGTATTCTCCTCTGAAGACTCTACGGTCTCTTCTGCAGTCGTAACCTCAGCCGTGTAAGCTTCTGCCGTTGTCGGAGGTTGTGTGGGCGCTTGTGAAGGAGCTTGTGTCGGAGCTTGCGTCGGAGCCTGCGTAGGAGCTTGCGTCGGCGCCTGGGTTGGTGCTTGCGTAGGAGCTTGCGTTGGTGCCTGGGTTGGTGCTTGCGTCGGCGCCTGGGTTGGTGCCTGTGTTGCCTTAGCCTCGGCTTCAACTACAAATGTTTTGGTCAACGAACCATAGACGAAGGTCAATGTGTTCTTCCCGGCTTTTAAAGGTGTTCCAAACTCTTTGATCGACCATCCGTTCACTTGGGCGGTCTTACCGTTATTGTACTTAACTTTTACATTAAAATCGGATGCAGAATAGGCATCTCCTTCCGTTTTACTCGTAAAGTTTTGACTGATGATCAGTTCTTTTGCAACGAGTTTTTCGGCAGGGACCGTGATCGTAGTCGACTGTCCTCCGAAAGAAACCGTAATATTGTTAGATCCGACAGAAAGTTTTGCAGGCGAAACTGAGGCGGACGAAGTAACATCCTTCGTGGATTTATCACTGTAGGTAGCGACAACCTTAAAGTCCGAAGCGCTGACAGCGTCATTCTCGAACTTCTTGCCACCAATATAAGAAACAGAAATCGAGCTCAGAGTGACGCGTGTTTTACAATTCAGTTCATAGGTCGCAGCCATACCATTGTAATTCACGGCGATCGTGTTGACTCCGGCTTTCAGCGTGGTGGGTGAAACAGTAATGCTTCCGCTCTCGATAACCGTGCTTCCGTCGCTATAAACGCCGATCACGATAAAATCCGAAGCACTGATCGTATCGCCGGCATATTTAGTACCGCCGTTATATTGCAATTGTATGCGGGTAAGGGTTACGGGCTGCGTCGCAGGAACTTTGACCGTAGTCGACTTTCCCTGATAGGATACCTTAATACTGTTAGTTCCTTCAATAAGTTGGTTCGCAGCAACCGAAAAGCCGTTGGTGACTGGTTTCGTTGAGCCATCGCTGTACAGGGCAGTCACGGAAACTTCTGCCGCATTGACTGACTGACCGACCGTTTTGGATCCGCCGATATACTTTGCTTCGATTCCGGATAATGTAACCTGGGCAGGATTACCGACTGTAACCTTAAAAGAAGTTGATTTTCCTTTGTATGTAACAGTAACGGTTTCTACTGCATCAATATTGGGATCATAGCCGGAAACACTGTATCCGTCGATAGTCTTACCGGGATCAAACAGAGGCAGATAGGACGTTCCCATAGAAGCATTCGTCATGGTTACCAATGCAATGATGCCCGTGTCCGCCAGAGATGTACCTTTTTTTACTTGCGACGGAACCGAATTCGGATCGATGGAAACCGATTTAACATTGATATAGGTCAACCCGCCGATAAATAACTGTGCCCAATAATTCTTATACACATCATTTGCTGATACATGCCCTATACCCATGTGAGTAAAATCGGGGTTCAGCATATTTTTGAGATGTCCCTCACTGCCATACCATTGCTCATAGGTTGCCTTAGCAGTGGAATTGCCGGCAGCTAAATTTTCCCCTACGGTAAACCATTGAATATTGTCGGAAGGATCAGAATTATCAAGATTAAACAAATCCTCAAATGTTTTTCCGTCAGGGCGTTCATGACTGAAGTTTTTCGATATCTCTTCAGCCCGCGTCATGGCAGGATAATCACTCACAAGGATCGAATAAGTCAGAGGTGCGACATTATTTTTTGCGCGAAGATCATTGACCAGACGAGTAAGCGCCAAGCCTTCATTGATCACAGCATCCGTAACTTTCTTTCCAGCAGCATAAGCCTTGGTTGGCGGATACGCGAAACCAAGGCTTACTACCATCAGTATGACCATTACTATGGATGTGATCTTTTTAATTCTCATTCTTACTTTCCGCAGCAGTGCTTATACTTCTTACCGGATCCGCAGGGGCAGGGATCGTTGCGGCCGATCTTCGCCGGCTTCACGATGGTCGTGGATCTCTTCTGCTCTTTGTAGAGTTCGGTCTGGCGTTCTTTCGTCAGATGGCGCTCCCACTCGGGCAATGTATACAGCCACTCCGCCTTTGCGGCAACCATGTTCTTATACAAAAGCTCTTTGTCGTAATCGAAAGAAACCACCGTATCCTCTTCCATCTCGTCGATCGGGTTCTTTGTGACGAGGCTGTCATCGATACCGTCGATGATACCGGTCATGACCATGACCGAAACATCAAACTGCTTCGCAAGATCCGCAACGGTTCCGGAGATCACTTCATCGGAAGCCAGAAGCTTCTTGTAGAAGCCCTGCTCGAGCGTGAAGTAACCGGCCCAGAACTTTTCTTCGTCCTGCGGTGTACGCTGTGTCTCATATGCAAGTTTACGCCAATTTGCTAAAATACCCATTTCTCATAACCTCATTGAATTTGTAATTTATAGTAAAGCCATAGGCTTACCGTCGTTTGTATCGTAACCCGCGAGGTCAAACTCCTGCGCGAGTTTCGCGCGGGCTTCTTCGGAAAGCCCTGCAAAATATTCATCGGCCCGGGAGACTGCCTCGGTAAATACCCCGGCGTCCTCAAATACATCGCCGATCCGAAATACCAGAGAGCCACTCTGTTTATGTCCGAAGAGCTGGCCCGGACCGCGGAGTTTCAGATCCTGCTCTGCAATATAGAAGCCGTCGTTTGAATGGTTCAAAACATCCAGTCGTTCATTTTCAGAAGAGGAACCTTCGGTCTGCACGAAAATACAGTAGGACTGCGCATCCCCTCGACCGACGCGACCGCGCAACTGATGCAGGGAGGCCAGACCGAAACGCTGTGCATCCTCGATCATCATGACCGTCGCATTCGGAACATCGACGCCGACTTCGACGACGATGGTCGAAACGAGAATGTCCACGGAGTGCTCGAGAAACGCCTGCATGATGCGGTTTTTCTCGGCGTCCGACATACGTCCGTGCAAGATCTCGACGCGGGCGTCGGGAATATTGCTGCGGATCGTTTCTGCATAATCCGTGACGTTCGTGCCCGTCATGAGTTCGCTCTCTTCGACCAAAGGACAGATCACGTAGGCCTGATGGCCGGCAGCGATCTGCTTCTCGATGAAGCGATAGGCCTGCGGCCGGTATCCGGTGTCCACTACGCAGTTTTTGATGGGCAGGCGGTTTGCCGGTTTCTCGTCGATTACGGAGATATTCAGGTCGCCATACAGGATCATACCCAGCGTACGCGGGATGGGGGTCGCGCTCATAACGCACACATGCGGATGTAAGCCTTTATCGGTAAGACTCTTCCGCTGTTCCACTCCGAAGCGATGTTGCTCGTCGGTGATGACCAGGGCGAGCTTTTCGGGCAATACCTTCTCCTGGAACAGAGCATGCGTGCCGACCACGATATCGAGTTCGCCGTCTTCCAATTTTCGGTAAATATCTGCCTTCTCTTTCGCCGTTACGGAGCCGGCCAGGAAGCCGATCCGAAGCGGAAGTTTGTACTCCTCAACCCAGGCGGTGAAATTCTGATAATGTTGGTGCGCCAGCACCTGCGTCGGCGCCATCAAAAAGCCCTGATAGCCGGACAATGCCGTCTCATACAAAAGAAGGAAGGCAACGATCGTCTTTCCGCTGCCGACATCGCCTTGCAATAAACGGTGCATGGTGTTCGGTCCGGTGATCTCTGCCCGCATCTGCTCCCACGCACGTTTCTGCGCGTTCGTAAGCTGATACGGCAACCGAGCGATGAAATCTTCGACCTCACGATGCGGTTTCAGTTCGGGATACGCATTGGCCACTCCGGCGTACGTTTTGCGGATCAAACGAAGCATCAACGCGAAGCGATAAAACTCACGAAACGCAAGCGATCTGCGGCAGTCCTCATAATCCTTCTGATCCGATGGAAAATGTATATGCGCTACCGCTTCCTTTAGCGGTAAAAGCTCTGCTTTGCGGATGCACGCATCGTCCATACCGACAGGTTCAGTATACTCGATTTCAGGCAGATTTTCAATAGCCTGCAATACGCATTTTTGTATGAGCTTCCGCGAGATTCCCTTGCACAAAGGATAGATTGGAAGCATCTTACCCATCTGCGGCTTATAATCTTCCGGTTTGAAATACTCAGGCTGTTCAAAGGTCACGCGGGAGCCGCGGATCTCGGATATGCGCCCGCGGAATATATAGGTGTCGTTTGCATGGAACAATGCACGCACAAAAGGCGCATTGTACCAGATCAGGGTGCACTCCCTGCCTTCGATATCCTCAGCGCTCGTGATCGCAATGGTGAGATTCCCCTTCTTTTTAAGAACGACGCCCTTTTTGATCCTTCCGTACACGGAAACGATGCCGGAGGCACCTTCCAACGATGCGCACTTGCTGACCGCTTCGCGCAGGGTCACGGGCTTCTCATACACCTCGTAATCTCTCGGAAAATACATCAGAAGATCCCAGGCGGTCTCGATATGCAGTTTTTGAAACAGCAACGCCGTCTTGCTGCCGACGCCCTTCAGGCTTTTGATCGGATCGGTCTTCTTCATGTATCATCCTCGTATGTGAAAACGAGGTAAAAACGAAACCGTCTTTACCTCGAATGCATTACTCCACCGAAACGATGTAATAGTAGATCGGCTGGCCGCCTTTCTGAACAAATACATCAAAATCGGGATATTTCTCCTCCAATGTTTCACGGAAGCTTTCCGCCGATTCATCGGAGATCTCATCGCCATAATAAACGTTAAGCAAAACGCTGTCTTCATCCACCATCTTGCTGATCATCTCCAGTGTCGTATCGTTGATATCGTTGCCGACTGCCAGGATGGAATGATCGGAAAGACCCATGATATCATTTTCTTTGATATCCACTCCGTCGATCTGCGTATTGCGGACCGCGTACGTTACGGAACCGGCCTTCACGTTTTGGATCTCGCTCATCATCATCTCGTAGTTTTCCTCCGGGGAGGATGTGGAAATGAAGTTCACAAGAGCAGAAACGCCCTGCGGAATGTTCTTCGTCGGGATCACGTAGATCTTGCGATCCTTTGTAAGAGCCGCAGCCTGGTTTGCCGCCATGATGATGTTGCCGTTGTTCGGAAGCAGGTAGATGGTGTCGGCATTGACCTTCTCGATCGCGGAAAGGAAATCCTCCGTGCTCGGGTTCATGGTCTGACCGCCGGAGATGATGTAATCCACTCCGAGACTGGTAAAGATCTCTGCCAGACCTTCACCGACGGATACGGAAATGAAACCATAGGGTTTACGGGGCGCAGCAGGCGCCTCTTTCTTCTTTGCGTCCTCTTCTTTCTGCTGAGCAGCAAGCTTCTCTGCATCCTTAAAGAGTTTCTCGTTGTGCTCCAGGCGCATATTATCGATCTTCATCTTATCGAGCTGACCGATCTGGACCGCTCTGGAGAACGCTTTACCGGGATCGTTGGTATGTACGTGAACCTTGATCAGGTCGTCGGTGCATACACAAACAACGGAATTACCGATGGACATCAGGAAATCTTTAAACTCCTGCTCTTCCTGCTCGGAGAACTCACGATCCAGCATGATGATGAACTCGGTGCAATAACCGAATTCGATATCTGCCGTTTCGATATCTGCCTTAGGAATGTTATTCATCATAACATTCAGGCCTGTTGCGGCCTCGATATGGATCGGGATCTCAATGCCACAGTACGCATCGTATGCGCCCTTGATCACGGTCATAAGACCGGTGCCGCCGGAATCGACAACGCCGGCTTCCTTCAGAACGGGAAGCAGATCCGGTGTAGACTCCAGAGCGATATCGCCCTCTTTGATGAGTTCCTGCATGAACTCATTCATATCCGTGCAAGTCTTGCTTAATTCTTCGGCTTTCTCCGAGATGCAACGGGCCACGGTCAGGATCGTGCCTTCCTTCGGAGACATAACTGCGCGATAAGCAGTTTCGGTCGCGCGTACCAAAGCATCCGTCAGCGTAGCGACATCGATCGCTTCCGCAGTACGTACTACCTTCGTAAAGCCGCGTAAAAGCTGTGAAAGGATAACGCCGGAGTTACCGCGCGCGCCGCGCATGGTCTCCGATGAGATCGTCTTACACAGGCTTTCAAATGTATATTCGCTTTTCTCCATGCCGGAAACCGCTTTCGCAGCTGCCATAATGGTCAGCGTCATGTTGGTGCCCGTATCTCCGTCGGGAACGGGGAATACGTTTAATTCATTGATGATTTCTTTTTTGTTCTCCAGGTTCTGAGCGCCGGCCAGAAACATCTTGGAAAACAATTGTACGTCGATCGTGTTGTCCAAAACAAAAACCTCCAAGCGGGATCATCGTATCATCAGTCGATAACACGGATGCCTTCCACCAAAACATTGATCTTCTTCACTTTCATTCCGGTCAATGACTCCAACTTATAACGAACATTGGAGACCAGATTTGCCGAAACGGAAGAAATGCTGACGCCGTAGGCAACGATCACATGGAAATCGATCACAAGCTCGTTGTTCTCGATGGATACGTTGACACCGTGTGTCAGGCTTTCTCTCTTGAGCAATTTGACGATGCCGTCCTTCATGTTGATGGCAGCCATGCCGACGATGCCGAAACACTCGCAGGCGCTGGCGCCGGCGTACTTCGCGATGACATCCTGGTCGATATGAAGCTCACCATTTGCATTCTTGATAATGCCTTTCATCTGTAAAACCTCGCTTTCTGACAGTGAAGCCTGTACTATTATAATCGATAATCCCCGAAAAGGGAATAACTTTTTTCAATTTCTTTCATTTTCCGCTTGCAAAACGGACGGACTTCTGTTATTATATCAATGTTGCGTATGCGCACAGGTGATTTATGCCTGCATATGAATGCTAATAATTCGGATTGCCGATTGGTAAGGAGGTGCTATCATGGCAAAATGTGATATTTGTGGTAAGGGTGCTCATTTCGGCTGCAACGTCAGCCACTCTCATAGAAGATCCAACAAGATGTGGAAGTCCAACATTCGTACCGTACGTGTAAAGATCGGTGAGAGTGCTCAGAAGGTTCATATCTGCACTTCTTGCTTGAAGTCAGGCTATGTTGAAAGAGCTTAATGATAACAGCAATCCTTAAATAAACGATTTAAATTTGTCCGAACCGGACGCGCATGGCGCCGGGTTCGGACATCTTTTTTTACTCGAATTCTTCTTTATCTTTGATCTCTTCGATCTTCTCCTGCACCTCAGGGCTTTCCTTCTTGGTGAACTTATTGATCAGATCGGGAACCATATCCACGAGTTTGCTTACGGTATCCGCGTTCTTCACGCTGATCATACGTGTATAGCCATCCTTAATGATCAGGACCGCACTGGGGCTCATCTTACCGTTCATGCCGCCGGCGCCGCGTTCTTTTGTCTCGCCGACGAAAGCGCCTGCGCCCATACCGAAGGACACATCGATCAAAGGCAGAATGATCGTGTCGCCTACCTGGATCGCATCTCCTACAACGGTCTTGGATGAAACGAAACCATCCATGCCCTTAAACAAACTGTCTACTGTCTCTCTTAAAGAGTTCTCTTTCGCCATTTTCTATATCCTCCTGATCAGTGATTTCTTAATTTCTTAAAGTCTTTCCATACTCTCCGGCAATCCTTCTTAAACAGGATCGGGACCGCTTTGACCACGATCGCTATCAGAATGATGCGTCCTTTGATCTCGATCTCGCCGTCGATGATGGTGTGGTCCGCGCCGAATACCGGCTGAACATCGATTGCTTTATAATAGACCGGATAAAGCATTCCACTGTATCCGCAGATCTTACCCATCGTTTTCGGATCACGCAGTCCGTACTTGACGTAGCCCTTACATTTCCGGGGTCGGACGGATTTTAATATCTTCACGAGCTTCTTTCCGACGTATTTTGCGGCTCGTTTCGTGTGCTCCTGCGTGGCGAAATCCACATACCGGTCGACCATTTCTTTCTTCTCGGTAACGGTCTTGCAGATCTGCTCGCCTTTTGCTTTCAACCCTTCCAATTTCGCAGCGATGCCGGAAGCCTCTGTCGTATCTTCAACCGCTATCTCCGCTTCTTCTGCTGTCTCGGCTTCGTCTGCTTCTTCTTTCGACTCTTCGTCGGAAGAACTCGTTTTGTTCGGATCCGTGCTCTCAGTGTTATCCGTCGTTTCGGTGATGCTCTCCGCTGCGGATTCAGCGGTCAATGCTTCCGTCTCCTTCGCTTCCATGTTTTCTGCGAAGTTCTCGGCGTCTGCCAGCAGCTGCGCCGACTGATCCGTAAGCAGATGACCGTTATCTTCGATCGTCTCTTCCGAAGTCTTCTTTCCGAAGTCTTTTTCCAGAAGTTTCTTCTTGATAAACAGGATCCTCAGAATACCGAGGAGTTTTTTATCCTCAAACGTGACGCGCGCGACGACCGCTCGCAACCAGAAATGGAATTTAACTTCCGCATATGGTTTTTCATGATAGGAAGCGTTGACCTGATATCGAAACGGCGTGATCAAAATGACCAGGACCAGGAACAGTACCAAACCGAGGATACATAACAGCGTGATACCGATGATCTTCAAGATCAACCATACAATGCCCAAGTACGATCACACCCTCTCTGCTTTCGGCTCGAAGTACTCCTGCACGCCAAACGCACCGGTACTGCCATAGACATCCTCGATGATCTTCTGCGCTACCGCAAAGGCTTCGTCCTTACCGAGCGCGATTCCGAGGATCAGTTGATCCTGTTCCTGAAAGTACGGCTGGAGAAAAATGTAACCCGGATAGATATCCAACAGGTTCTTCGGGTTCGAAGCCAGCGTGATCAGGAACACGTCCTTCATGTACCGTCCGTGTTTCACACGGGAAACGATACGGAAACGTTTAGAGCGCGCAGACTCGCCTGTATACAATTTACGATACCACTTCATCTTCGCGCTCCTCCCTTTATAATTCTATAAACATTTTAACCGATTTCGATGAAATTTGCAACAATAAATCCGTTACGCTTCGGCTTCGGGCCCGTCTTCTTCCTCCTCGAAGGCGTCTTCCTCTTCGTCGTATGCTTCATCCTCCTCATAGGCATACATCGTATCCAGGATATTCTCCGCGTAGACGGCTCTTTCCTTAGGATCGCTGCAGCCGCTGAGGGATGCGATGATATATTCTTTCAGGTTCTTGACATTTGAGAAATTCGACGGCAGATAGCCAAGCACACGGGACATGATCGCGCGCGCAACGACCTTCTCTACGCCACGCAGACGCACATCCAGTTCATTTTGCAATTTGGCAAATTCTACGGCAACGTCGGTCTTCTCGCAAACGCCCTGCGGCTTCTCTTCACGGCTTAAGTCCGAGTAGTTATTGACTGAAAGCAATTCGCAGAGATTACGCAGGCGCAGGATCTCGTCTTTTTTATCGGATGCTTCCGAATAGTTGTTGCTATGGAGCAGATTATCGATGGAACCTTCGATCTCGTACATTTCCTCGAGAAGCGGTTCCTGCACGCCTTCCAGCATGACCAGGCGGTCCATCAGAGCCTCGATCAGTTCGACATTCTCCTCGAAACAGAAGGCATTCATGACCTCATTAAGGATCTCGCGTGATACCATGGAAGACTCGGAATCCTCATCTGTCTTCGACATCGCGATGACGAGAAGTTCGTTCGTGATGGTCGCCAGGATGTTGATCAGGTCGATCAGCATGGACAGATAGGAAAAACACTCATTGATCGTATAAGCCGAAGTTGCGTAGTCGTCGGCTGAAATATGCGCATAATCGAGGCCTTCAAACTTCTTCAGATATTCGGAAAGTTCCGGAAAGAACTCCTGCATGCCTTCGGGCTCATAAAGGCCGGCAGCGTTACGTACAGTGTATAAAAAGTCATCCAGCGACGAACGGTCCGAACCGATGTAGACCGAAAGGCCGTCGGAAATATGTTCATAAAACTTGATGCGGGTCATGCGCACGGGAAGTTCACTGATGATCTCCATCATCAGTGTCTTCAGGGAAGCATTATCCTTCTCTTTCACCAGCCGGTCAACGACCTGTTCCGCAAATTCTTCGGTGTCGAACGCAGGATCCGGATCCACTTCTTCGAACTGTGCACGCAAAGAAGAAATGACCTTCGCATAGATCGAATAACGATCGTTATAGACCATCAAACAATCCATGTGTTTCTTCAGACGGTCACGCAGATCCATAAGTCCGCCCTCGGCTTCCGCAGGGTTCTCCAAAAGCACTTTCGCGAGCGAAAACATCTCTTTACCCAAAAGGACCACCTCTTCGTTCTCGAGGATCTTCTCATCCTGAGAAAGTCCGACAAACTCATAGGCGGCCGATGCGTAAGCCAGCTTTTGCGCCAGCATTTCTATTTCTTTGACATAGGATGCGCGGTTTGCAACCTCATCCTTGTTTTTGATCATGTTACGTTCGTAAGTTTTGTATTTATACTGATTCATCTGATCAGACCCCTTTTACTACTTCAACTGCATTTGCGATCGCGGTCTCCACCGCCTGTGCGCGGACGGCTGCACGGTCACCGGAAAATATATGACGGCTCACGTAAGCTTTGTTCTGTGCCCGGCATCCGATGCCGATATATACCAGTCCGACCGGCTTTTCTTTAGTTCCTCCGTCAGGACCGGCGATCCCGGTCGAAACGATGGAGATGTCCGCATCGGCAAATGCGAGCGCTCCAAGCGCCATCTCCCGCGCGGTTTGTTCACTGACGGCGCCGTACGTCGCCAGTGTCTCCTCGGACACGCCGAGGCGTTTATGTTTGGATGCATTGGCATAGGTCACGAGGGTCTCGTTCAGGCACGCGCTCACACCGGGAACCGAAATGAGCGTCGCGGCGATCAGACCGCCGGTGCAAGATTCCGCGGTGGTAACGGTCATCTTCTTTTCGAGCAAAAGCGCAACCAATTCCTCTGTCATTACTTTAATCCATCCGAAAATACGTTTTTATTTTTGATCAGGTACTCACACAACGAGTAGATGGTCATAAATACCGCTACGACGATCGCTACCCATTCCAAAACGAAAAACCAGGTATAATCCCAGTGGATGAGAAGGATGACGACCATAACGATCTGGCAAACGGTCTTGATCTTACCGCTCATCGCTGCCGCGAGGACGATGCCGTCTTTCGCAGCGACCAGACGAAATCCGCTGATGATAAATTCGCGCCATAAGATGATCAGTACCGGTACCACACCCGGAAGGCCGGGACGATCGATCACCCCAATCAGGCACACCAATGCCGAGCACACTAACATCTTATCCGCGAGCGGATCCATGAATTTGCCGAAATTCGTGACCAGGTTTCTTTTTCTGGCGATCTTGCCGTCTAAAAGGTCGGTAATACTGGCGATCACGAAGATCGCAAGAGCGATCCAGTTTTGATACGGGATACCGAAATTAAAGATCATAAAGATCACGAAGACCGGTATGAGCAGTACACGAAGTACCGTAAGTTTATTGGGTAAGTTCATTGATCAATTCTCCTGTCAGGTCATATTCATATGCGCCTGTGATGCGAACGCGGACAATGTCACCGCTCATCCACTCATGATCGGGGGAGGCGAAAAACACGAGTCCATCCACGCCGGGGGCGTCCATATATGTCCTTCCCGCAAACATTCCTTCTTCCGGAATAAAACCTTCGACCAGGACGTCCAATTCCTGACCGATGTGTTCCGAGCAAAGGTCTGCGGAGATCTCCTGCTGCAGTTCCATCAGGGAATCTGCGCGCATTCTTTTTATATCTTCCGGACACTGGCCTTCCATTTCGGCGGCCGGCGTGTCCTCCTCTGCGGAGTACGGAAATACTCCGAGACGGTCAAAGGAAACCATATCGATGAATTGCTTCATCTCTTCAAACTGTTCCTCGGTCTCGCCCGGGAAACCTGCGATCAACGTCGTGCGCAGCACGATATCGGGGATCTCTTCACGCAGATGCGCGATCACCTTAAGGATATGCTCCCGATCGGTGTGACGTCCCATCTTCCTCAGGATCTCGTCGCTCGCATGCTGGATCGGCATGTCAATGTAGTGACATACTTTCGGCAGATCACGCATGGCGGCGATCATCGAATCATTGATGCTCTCGGGATAACAGTACAGCAGGCGGATCCACTGCAGATCCTCGATCTCGGACAGTTTCTCAAGGAGTGTCGCGAGCATCGGTTTGCGGTACAGGTCCGTACCATACAGCGTCGTGTCCTGCGCCACCAGGATCAGTTCCTTAGCGCCTGCCTCGACTAAGCCTCTCGCTTCTTCGATTAGGTCTTCCATCGGGAAACTGCGGTAACCTCCGCGGATCTTCGGGATAATGCAATACGTGCACTTACGGTCACAGCCTTCCGCGATCTTTAAGTAGGCATAGTGTCCGCCGGTCGTGACCATGCGGCGTGCCTTTGCATACGGTTTTTGATCGGGCATTGCCACGAAAGGAGCCGTAACGGGATCCTTTATCTCAGGGTCCTCCAAATTCGAAAGAACTTCGTTCAGAAGTTCACCGATTTGAAGCACGGAATTTACGGACAAAAGTCCGTCGACCTCGGGCAGATCGCGGCGGATATCTTCCGCATAACGCGTTGCCAGACACCCGGTAACGAGGAGAGCCTTACATTTGCCCTCTTGTTTCATGCGGCCCATCTCAATGATGGTGCGGATGCTTTCTTCCTTCGCATCGCCGATAAAGCAACAGGTGTTCACCACGATCACTTCTGCTTCTCTTTCGTCATCCGTCATCTCGTAGCCTGCATCCAGTAAGACGCGGATCATTTTCTCGGAGTCAACGAGATTTTTATCGCAGCCGAGGGAACAGAATAATATCTTCATTCTTCGTCGTTATTCTCTGTGGTTTCTTCCGTCGCTTCGTCAACGGTTTCTGTCTCTGCTTCGGCGTCGATCTCTTCCTGATCGTCGAAGTTTTTGGATGTCGCCCACTTACCGTAGCTGCCGGCTGCCTGCTGAGCCTTGATCAACTCGCGGTTGACGCGCTGAAGCTCTTCGATCTTTGCATCTTCCTCTGCGATCTCATCCTCATTCAGGATGCGGGTGGTGCCGTTATACAGCTCGCGGACTGCCTGGGACAGAGGCTTATTCTTCGGATCACCGGTTCCGGTGAGTTCCTCGATCTCGGTGATCTGGCGTGCTCTTCTGGCAGCTGCAAGTACGACCGAATAACGGCTCTTAACTAAGGGCGCGTCCTCATCGCAACCTGCGTTGATCTTCTCCATAAGTTCCAAATAAGACGGATGTAACATCTTTTCAATCCTCCAATATTCTATCAATCCAATGAAAATGTATTAAGCTGTTTTTTGATCTCATCGATCAGGTTTGTGCTGCAAACTGCACGGTCGTGCGCCAGAGTGACCATCTGATGCATCTTCTCTGCACACTCGTCTATGGTGTCATTGACCAGAACGTAATCGTAACGATCCATCAGCGATGATTCAAAGATCGCTGTCTTCATACGACGACGAACGACATCCTCGGTCTCCGTTCCGCGTCCGATCAGGCGCTGATAGAGCGTCCCGGCATCCGGCGGCGTCATAAAGATGAGCAAGGCATCCGGGAACTTCTCTTTGATCTGAAGGGCTCCCTGCACCTCGATCTCCAGGATCACATCCAGTCCCTTATCAAGGCACTCAAAAACATAATCCTTCGGAGTTCCGTAGTAGTTTTCGTTGTAGATCGCGTATTCGATGAACCGGTCTTCGGCGATGCGCTTCTCAAACTCTTCCTTCGTGAGGAAGAAGTAATCGACGCCGTCCTGTTCGAAAACGCCGGTCTTTTCGTTCAAACGTTTCTTACGCGTTGTCGCGGATACGGACAATGCATAGGTTTCGGGATGAACGGAAAGCAGTTTTTTGATGATGGTACCTTTGCCGGATCCGGAAAAGCCGGATAAAACGGTGAGCACACCACGTTTCATAGCAAATCCTCCTGCATTTTGGCTTGCAAGATCTTATCATCCGTAACAGACGCCGACTGGGTGCGGCTGACGATGGTCTCAGGAAGAAGGGCCGAAAGCACCACGCTTCCGTCATTCATCAGGATGACCGCCTTCGTTTTGCGTCCCTGGGTGACATCGACCGCTTTCGAATGATCCTTAGCATTCTGTACCAATCGTTTCATGGGTGCGGATTCGCAACGAGTGATCGCGGTGACGCCGTTTAAATTGATGTAGTTGCCGAAACCGACACTTACAAAACCATCCATCGCGATCCTCCTTTCTGCGGGATCTAAAGCAAACCAATGAGTCACTACGGGATTTCAGGGCATAGTAATCCCTATGACCCCATAGATGGTTCTATTATACTTTATCCCCCGAAATAATTCAAGCATATTCTTGCACATCCATTTTATTTATGTTACTATTTCAGGTAAGTCCGATGCTTAAGGACATGAGCCGCAGGGAGATCCTGCCGCACAATTTACAGGAAGGTTTGGAAAAACACATGGCACTCGACGGAATAACGATCGCCTCTCTCCTCCCCGAACTCAGATCCGGGCTTTTGGGCGGGCGGTTGTCGAAGATATCGCAGACACAGACGAATGAACTTCTGCTGACCATAAAAGGAAATCAAAAGGAGCCGTACCGCTTACTGATCAATGTAAATCCCGGTATGCCCTACCTTTGTTTTACCGATGAAAACAAGCCGGCGCCGCTCACTGCGCCCGGCTTTTGCATGATGCTCCGAAAATACATCGCGAACGGCCGCATTCTGGATATCACCCAGCCCGGCATGGAACGCATCGTGATCTTTTCGATCGAACATCTGAATGAACTGGGCGATCTGTGCCGCAAGGAACTGATCGTGGAACTGATGGGAAAATACAGCAATATCATCTTCTGTGATGAAGATCGCAGAGTCCTCGACGCCATCCGGCACGTTCCGCCTTCAGTCAGTTCGCTCCGTACGATCCTCCCGGGAGCTTCCTACTATCTTCCCGAGGAACTCAAAAAAGCAGACCCGCTGCCCGTCGCGGAATCGATCGCCGCAGGCTCTGCCGAACGGATCCCGGAGGATTTCTTTGCTTCTGCGGATCCTCTC
The DNA here is from genome assembly GCA_017550425.1 of Lachnospiraceae bacterium. Classification (GTDB taxonomy): domain Bacteria; phylum Bacillota; class Clostridia; order Lachnospirales; family Lachnospiraceae; genus UBA1201. Next base: position 53,245 of record JAFZPG010000040.1, read on the forward strand.
GTATCCCGCATGTACGGATATTTTGCAGGTTTAAGCCCGATCTTCTGCCAGCACATTCTGAATACGGCCGGAATCGAAAGCGAGCGTCCCGCATCCTCACTGAATGAAGAAGAACAGCTCCATTTTTCACGTGTGTTCTCACGGGAAATGCAGGCCGTGAGTCTTAAAGAATTCTCTCCCGTGATCTATTACAAAGGCGATAAACCGGTTGACTTCTCTCCCGTCATGCTCAGTGTTTATCCCGAATATAAGACAGAAAAGGTCGCGAGCGTCAGCGAGATGATCTTCCGTTTCTACTACGAAAAAAGTCTGCACTCCTTCCTGCAGGGCAAATCCGCCGATCTGCGTAAGATCATCCATAATGCCCTGGAGCGTAACCGTAAAAAATATGCCCTGCTCGAAAAGCAGATGAACGATGCGCAGAAAGCAGACAAACTGCGTCTGCAGGGAGAACTGTTGACAGCCTACGCCTATATGTATCCCGAACCGGTGAAGTCCGTCACCGTGGAAAACTATTACGATGACAACAAGCCTGTCACCATTGCCCTCGACGAAACGAAGACCGTACGCCAGAATGCAACGGCGTTTTACGAACGATATAATAAATTGAAACGTACGCAGGAAGCCACGGAAAGCCTGCTGGCGGAAACGCAGGAGGCCATCACGCATCTGGAAAGCATGCAACTCGCGCTCTCATTGTCCAAAAGCGAAGCCGACCTGACCGACATCCAGAACGAGCTGAAGAAGGCCGGCTACATGAAACATGCACCGCAACAAAGCAACAAGAAAAAGCCGGCAAAAGAGCCCTCCGTAGCCGGAAAGCCTCTGCACTTTATCAATTGCGACGGCATGGATATGTTTGTCGGTAAGAATAACCTCCAGAACGAATATGTTACCTTCACTCTCGCAGGTCCGAATGATATGTGGTTCCATGCGAAGAACGTGCCCGGCTCCCACGTGATCGTGAAATCCGGCGGACGGGAACTGTCCGACCGCGCATACGAAGAAGCCGCGGCCCTAGCAGCATACTTCTGCCAGAACCGCGACAGTGAAAAAGTCGAGATCGATTATGTACAGCGGAAGGCGATCAAAAAGCCGCCGAAATCCGCGTTTGGTTTTGTCATCTATCACACCAACTACTCGATGATGGCGAAGCCGGACATCTCCGAGATCACCGAAGTCAAAGACGGATCACCGAAATAGTTCGAAGGCCTCCCAGCCTTCCCGGTTGAAATATACCTTTGCGCGATCGATATAGGTCGCGCATTCTTTTTCGTAATAATCGTTGATCATGATCTCCAGCATGCGTTCACGGTTCTTCGCGGACAATGCTTCGTCAAACTTATCGATCACCGTGATGATATAATAGGCACCGTCACATTCGATCACCGGACTGGTCTTCTTATCGTCCAGTTCCATGATCACATCCATGATGGTCTGGGGAAATTCATCCGAACGCATGACCGCATACTGCGTATTCTCCAGTTCATTGATACCCGTGGAATCGGCGAGCATGAAGAAATCATTGCCGTTCTTCAGGTCGGTCTCAAACTTTTTGATCGCGTTTTCCGAAGAACTTTTTACGATGCCGCAATCGACGACCCGGACCTCTTCATCACTGATGACCAGGTTCGCTGCTTTTCGAAGTGCCGCCTGCTGTTTGCGGGCTTTCTTATACATCGTAAACACATGTTTACATTCATCCAGGGTGACCGTCTCAGGGATGCGAACGACCAGTCGTTTCTGCACATCTTCGCTGTACGAAGATGCGGCCGTCGGATCCGTGCCCGTCGAGCCCGAAGGTGCCGTCGTCTGCGCTGAGATGGAGGAAGTTTTGATCTTCTCGTTATAAAACGCGGTTGCCTCAAGGGCGACTTCGTTTTCTTCGGCTTTCGAAAGGACATTTTCCGAATCGAACTTCGCGGAAAATGCAGTCAGCATCATCAGTTCCTTATACAGGCCGTACTCTTTGATGTAGACATCCAGTGTCATCTCGCTGTCCGAGAACGCGGGCGCGAAGACCTTCGCAGGGTTCGAGTACACTTCACTGTACTGCGCGTTCAGGGCTTCCCATAAAAGGTACGAGATCACGGAAAGTTCATTGAAGTTCACTGTTTTTTTATCCATGCAGATAACGTCCGTTTCGGGATCATAACCGAGATCGGACGTTTTCTTTGATATGCCGGAGCAACCGCACAGGCTGACCAGCATCGCTATGGATAATATAACAAGAACCGCCCGTCCGGGCATCAATGCTTTCACTCCAGTATCCCCTCTTTTTTCAGGAAACGATATAGTTCATATAACGGCAGGCCGACAACGTTGTTGTAGTCGCCGTCGATCCGACGGATATAAGTGCCACCGATGCCCTGCAGGCCGTAGGAACCTGCTTTATCCATCGGTTCGCCGGTCGCGATATACTCGCGGATCTCGCGGTCCGACATCGGGCCGAAATAGACATCGGTGCACACCGAAAACGAATCACAGGTCATCAGGTCGCCTGCTTCATCGGAAGTCAGGACTGCCACACCGGTGTAAACGGAATGCTTCGTTTCGGCATTATCTCCGGCAACTCGGCTTCCGCTCAGTTTATACAACATGGAGAATGCATCCTCTTCGTCCTTCGGCTTACCGAGGATCTCTCCCTCATATACGACCACGGTATCCGCACCGATCCAAACGGTCTTTCGGCTTATCTCAGATGCCTCTGTATGCTCATATACGGCCCGTGCTTTCGTTTTTGCAAGCAGGGCGACATATTCCGCAGGCGAAAGATGTTCTTCGTTTGCAGGCTCTTCTGCGTTGCTGACGCAAATCTCGAAGGGCACGCCGAGCCGTCCCAGAATCTCTTTGCGCCGCGGAGATGCGCTGGCCAGGATCATTCGATAGGAAGTCTTCATGCGTTATCTTCCTCTTCCCAGATGATCCCGTAATACTCGGCTCTTCCGTTCCGGGTCATCAGGTCGGAAAACGCTTCCTTTACGCTCTTACCGTTAAACACGATCTCATAGACCTGCGACACGATGGGCATCTCGACGCCGTATTTCTCGGACAATGTCTTTGCCGCCTTCGTGGAATGCACGCCCTCGACGATCTGCTGAACTTTATCCATGGCTTCTGTTGCTGTCATGCCCTGACCCATATAAACGCCGGCCGTACGGTTACGGCTGTGTTTGCTGGCGCAGGTAACGATCAGGTCGCCGATACCGGACAGTCCGTAAAATGTATGGATGTGTCCACCCATCGCCGTTCCGAGACGTGTGATCTCGGCGATGCCACGCGTGATCAGCGCGGCCAATGTATTGTCCCCGTAGCCCAGGCCTTCGACCATGCCGGCCGCAAGCGCGATTACGTTCTTTAAGCTGGCGCCGAGCTCGATGCCGAGCATATCATTGCTGATATAGGTGCGGAAATTCGGGTTCATGAAGATGCCCTGCAGGTATTCCGCCGTTTCTTTTTTATTCGCTCCCACGACGATGGTGGTCGGCATCGCCTTGCAGACCTCTTCCGCGTGACTGGGTCCGGAAAGGACGGCTACGCAAGACTGCGGTATCTCCTCTTTGATGATGCCGGTCATGGTCAGCAGGCTGTCCGCCTCGATGCCCTTCGCGACATTGACGATCAACTGCCCCTCTTTGATGTAGGGAGCCAAAAGTTTTGCTGTAGCTCTGACATAAGGCGAAGCAACTGCCATGATCAGAACATCGCGGTCTCTCACTGCCTCTTCGGCGTCCAGTGTCAGCTTCACCTGCGCGGGAAGTTCAAATCCCGGAAGATTTTTATATTTGCGGGTCGTCGAAAGCTCTTCGATCTCTCTCTCGATCTTCGACCAAATGATCAGATCATGACCGTTATCCGTAATAACTCTGGACAGAGCGACGCCCCAGGTGCCGCCTCCGAGAATTGTGATCTTTGCCATGATATCTCCTTTCCTGCCGTTTATTGCTCTTCTTTCGGATGCTTATGTTTCTTCGTGTTGAATTTATTTTCCGTTCCGTTCAACAATCGGACGATATTCGTCCGGTGCTGGTAAAATGCCAGCATCGTCGTGATCACACAGAGGATCACCAGTTCGATATTTCCGTGTTTCGTAAGGCCGTAACCCCAGACATAACGGTGAATGATGATCAGGACGAATGTCTGTAATACGGAATACAGGGAGGAAAATGAAACATAACCCGTCAGGAAGACCAACAGCGCAAACGCGGAAAAACCGAGCAATGCGATCCATCCGTCCAGAGCGATCGCGACTGCGCCGGTGCAGGCGATGCCTTTACCGCCTTTAAACTTTAGGAAGAACGGGAAATTATGTCCCAGGATCACGCCGAGGCCGATGTAGAACGTGTAGATCATGGCATCGGTATCGCCGTCCGGGAAATGCTTCGCGAAAACAAAGCGCATCAGCATGCAAGGGATAAACGCCTTCAGGAAATCACCAAGGAACACGATGGCTCCGGCTTTTTTACCCATAACACGAAGCGTATTCGTCGTTCCGGTGTTGCCGCTGCCCTTCGAACGAAGATCAACATGCATGATCTTCGCGTAAAAATATCCGGTTTGAATGAGTCCGAACAGATACCCCACTAAAATCACAAGGATCTTTTGATAATTCATTGTTCTTTTTCCTTTCGCTCACGGATCATAAAACGAAGCGGCGTCCCCTTAAAGCCGAACGCTTCCCTGATCTTGTTTTCGATGTATCTGGTATATGAAAAATGCATCAATTCTTTGTCGTTTACAAAGATGACGAATGAAGGCGGTTTCACGGAAACCTGCGTGATATAGAACAGTTTCAGACGCTTGCCTTTATCCGACGGCGGCTGCTGCATGGTGACCGCCTCCGACAGGATCTCGTTAAGCACGCCAGTCGTGATACGCAGCTGCTGGTTCTGAATGACCACGTCGATGGTATCAAACAGTTTATTGAAACGCTGACCGGTCTTTGCGGAGATATACATCACTTCGGCGTACGGCATAAAGGAAAGGACTTCCGTTACCTTCTCGGTGAAACGATAGATCGTTTTGTCGTCCTTTTCGATGGCGTCCCACTTATTGACCGCGATGATCACGCCCTTACCCCGTTCGTGGGCAATGCCGGCCACCTTCGCATCCTGCTCGGTCACGCCTTCCACCGCATCGATCACGAGGATCGCAACATCGCAGCGGTCGACCGCGGAAACGGTGCGGATGATACTGAACCGCTCCAGATCTTCTTTGATCTTACTCTTGCGGCGCAAGCCTGCCGTATCGATGAAGATATATTTATGTCCGTTCACTTCCACTTCGGTATCGATCGCGTCACGGGTGGTACCGGCGATGTCGGAAACGATCACACGGTCTTCGCCGGCGATCCGGTTGATGATCGAAGATTTGCCGACATTCGGCTTACCGATGATGGCGATCTTCGGGATGGTATCATCTTCTTCATACTCTTCCGCTTCCGGGAAATGCGCGCTGACTGCATCGAGCATGTCACCCAGGCCCAGTTTGGAAACCGCCGAGACCGGAATGGGCTCGCCGATCCCGAGATTGTAGAACTCATAGACATCGGCCATCATCTTCTGGAAGTTATCGACTTTATTGACCACCAAAACCACGGGCTTCTTCGATTTGCGGAGCATGGTCGCGACCTTTTCGTCGGAATCGACGAGGCCCTGGCGCACGTCTACGAGGAAAATGATGACATCCGCAGTAGCGATCGCGATCTCTGCCTGCTCCCGCATCTGGGACAGGATGACATCTTTACTCTCGGGCTCGATACCGCCCGTATCGATCAGTGTGAACTTCTTATTCAGCCACTCGCAATCCGCGTAGATTCGGTCGCGGGTAACGCCCGGCGTATCTTTGACGATGGAAATGTTATCGCCGGCGAGTATATTAAAGAGTGTGGATTTACCCACGTTCGGCCGCCCAACGATGGCGACGATCGGTTTACTCATTTGATTTCTCCTTCGGGTTTAATCGATCCAGTTCATACGGGTTATGGAAGAAGTGGAACTTCTCCTCCTCGCCGCTGCCCATAAAGGCATCGACCAGATCCTGCCCGCCTGATTTTACAATATGGATCGGAACTTGTAAAGAGTTTTCTGCTTCGGATCGGGTCATATCGTCCAAAAAGACTTCCTCGCCGCTTCGGAACATGCAGGAAGGAAGCACCAGACGCGAGCCCAGTTCACGCCCTTTCAGCTGGTTGACCAGGTCGGTGCCAGTGACCAGTCCGGCCACGGTAATGGCCTCACCGAAGAAATCGTTCCGGATATCGTAGACATGAAGTTTCGCGTTCGGAACGTATTTCATGAACCAGGAAGCATATTTGCGGATATAGGGCGCTGCAAGCCTGCCTGTCGCAAAAGAATACTCCCGTTTCGGCATATCAATATAGAATGATGTCTTTCCGTTTTTATCCTTTCGCTTCTTCAGCGACAACGGATGATGTTTCACATAGTTTCGTAACGTCGTCCGGATGGCGTCCTTGAATTCATTTTCCATCAGACGGATCATGCCGACGCCGTTCTCCAGCTGAAGGTAGCTGTCGTAGCGTTCTTCCTCCGGCATCTTCCTTCCGGCCGTGATATAAAACTCATCGCTGGCGTGCACGAAATGCAGACCTTTTTCTTGAAAGATCTTCCTCTGGAATTCTTCCACGATGTCAATGACCGCGCAGGCATCCTCTTTCGTGACAGCCCGTAGCGGATAGAGGCCTTCGCGGAATTTCGTCAGACCGCAAGGCACGATCGAAAGGCTCGGCATGACGGGCACATATTTCGAAAGGTCGGAAATGGTCCGACGCAGTTCGTCGCCGTCATTGATATCCGGGCATAAAACGACCTGCGCGTTCATCTCGATCCCGGCTTCATAGAAACGATCGATCACGCGGAGCGCATCGCCCGCGTAACGATTGTGCAACATCTTTACGCGCAGTTCGGGGTTCGTGGTATGTACAGATACATTGATCGGAGCCAGATGGTATTTGATGATCCGCTCGATATCTTTCTCCCGCATATTCGTAAGCGTGATATAATTGCCCTGCAGGAAGGAAAGGCGGGAATCGTCATCTTTGAAATAAAGCGTCGGGCGCATGCCCGGAGGCATCTGGTCAATGAAGCAAAAGATGCATTTGTTGCTACAGGAGCGGTATTCGCTCATGAAGCTGTTCTCGAACTCGATGCCGAGATCGTCGAACTCTCCTTTCTTCACCTCATAAGAAACCTCGGTCCCGTCTTTTTTACGTATCTCCAGAGTCAGTCCGGTCGACATGACGCGATAGCGGTAATCGAACACATCTTCCACGCTCTCACCGTTCATGCTGATCAGCGAATCCCCGGGCTGAATGCCCAGGCGTGCGGCTATGCTGTTTTTTTCGATCTTCGAGATCAAATGCTCGATCTGCTTCTCTGCCATGCCGGAAATCCTTTAAAAGTTAGAGTCAAAATAGTTATCGGGGAACCAGTATCAATAATACCAATAAAAC
>JAFZPG010000041.1 GCA_017550425.1 Lachnospiraceae bacterium
CGCTCGCTGAGGTCGTTTTCATCGGAAAACGGCCGAAGTCGAGCAGGGCCCCCTGAGATCCGGCGCCGGTTCGAGCGACTAGGTGATCACAGCGCAGTGAACTTCCCGCCGATGCCCGCATGCCGCACAAATGTCTTGAAATCGAATCCCCGGGCGTGCACTCTTTGGCACACCCGGGGGGGGTTATATGCGGATGACTCCGTAGGTGAATTCGTTGATCTCTCCGCTGCTGTTTTGCAGCTGATAATAGAATTCGGATGTATAAAGGTCGGTCTTAAACATCGCGAGGCAGGCGCCGCGTTCGGAGGGCTGGAAGCCTTCGGATGCGCTTTCGTAGTCTGCCACCTTCGTGATGATCGGCAAGGTCGCGCACTCTTTGATACGCGGCCTCAGAAGTTTCGTATCTTCCTCCCGAAAGCCGAGCAGTCGCAGGTAATACACGGGATACGGCGGATGCTCCGTTCCGATGCCGGTCACCAAGCGAAACAGCAAGCGGGAAATGCGAGTGTACGTCAGGTTCTTCGCCTTCATGGAAAGAATAAAATCTGCAAACGTCCGACAATCGGCCGCTTCTGCGCTGCGGTTCACCAGATGTCTGAGCAACGTAGGCTCGACACTGTTGTACGGAGCCTCATAACTCAAATTGCGATACCGGATATCCAGAAGCATCTTTTTATAATACGGGAGCAGTTCGTCCTCGCAGACCGGACCGTATTGCCCTAAGGTATGATCCAGGATCTTAAAAGCAGATTCGGAGAAATATCCCTCCAGATCTTTTGCCTCCCCGCCATTCATGATCAGTTCACGCAGATACGAACCGCTAGCGTAGGTCTCGTCGAAAGCAGACGCCTGGTTGTGTCCTGCTCCGACGCGTTTGATCGCGACAGGCTTCATCTTTGATTTCAGCGCGGCCAATGCTTTGCAGTACTGCAATCCCAGCGTTGCATTAGGGTTGCGTAACATGGAGCGAATGCTGTCCGCCTTTTCGCTGCCGTCCTTTGATTCGAAGTAATCATAGACCGCGCAGTCATAGGCCGCCGGGAAGGATTTTCCGCTCTCGAGATAAGCACGCAGTTTCGTCCTTACCTCCTGCGGTTCATCCACCATCATCTGCGTCACTTCCTGCATGGCCTCGGTATCGATCACCTCACTGCCGAAGCAAAGATAATCGACGACGCCGAGCCCTTCCAACAGAGAAACGGCGGCATGCGCGAAGCCTTCGGCACTCGCAGTCGCGTAGACCGCGGGGATCTCAAACACCATGTCGGCGTGAGAATCACCCGAAAGGCACATCTTCGTGCGGGTATATTTATCGACGATCGCAGGCGCGCCATATTGGGTAAAGTTGCCGCTCATCACGATGATGACATAACGGCAGCCCGTGATCTCGCGCACCTGGCGGATCAGGTATTCATGCCCGGTGTGATAGGGATTGAATTCCGCGACAATACCGGCCACACTGTCATGCGCGGCCGCCATCCGATCTTTTGCATAAGGGATTTCGCGGATCTGTATCATATTGGGTCCTCTTTTGTCTTAGTTTTTAAAACTGTGGATCGGCGCGGGGATACGTCCTTCGCGGGAAATGAACTTCTCGCAGGAGTACCGGTTCACAGGCATAACAGGCGCATAGCCTAAAAGTCCGCCGAACTCAACGGTGTCGCCGACGCCCTTTCCGACTACGGGGATAATGCGGACCGCCGTGGTCTTTTGGTTAACCATACCGATGGCCGCCTCATCCGCGATGATGCCGGAAATGGTCGACGCGGTGGTATCGCCGGGAATGGCGATCATATCCAGACCCACGGAACATACGCAGGTCATCGCCTCGAGTTTTTCCAGGGTCAATGCGCCGCACTGCGCGGCCTCGATCATGCCGTGGTCCTCGCTGACCGGGATGAAAGCGCCGGATAGTCCGCCCACATAGGAAGAAGCCATAACGCCGCCTTTCTTCACCTGGTCGTTCAAAAGAGCCAGAGCCGCCGTGGTTCCGGGCGCTCCCACCTTCTCCAGGCCGATCTCTTCCAGGATCTCGGCTACACTGTCGCCGACCGCCGGAGTCGGAGCCAGAGACAGGTCGATGATGCCGAAGGGAATACCCAGTCTGCGGGACGCTTCCTGCGCAACGAGCTGGCCGACACGGGTGATCTTAAACGCGGTCTTCTTGATGGTCTCGCAAAGAACTTCAAAGTTTGCACCGCGGCACTGCGTCAGTGCCGCCTTCACTACGCCGGGACCGGAAACGCCGACATTGATGATGGCGTCTGCCTCGGTCACGCCGTGGAAGGCACCCGCCATGAACGGGTTATCATCCGGAGCGTTGCAGAATACAACAAGCTTCGCACAGCCCAGAGAATCCTGCTCTTTCGTCAGCTCGGCGGTCTCTTTTACGATGGTTCCGAGCAAACGGATCGCGTCCATATTCATACCGGTCTTTGTCGAACCGACATTGACCGAACTGCAGACGTACTCCGTCTGCGCCAGGGCCTGCGGGATGGAACGGATCAAAAGCTCATCCGACTTCGTCATGCCCTTGCTGCACAGAGCGGAATAACCGCCGATGAAATTCACGCCGACCGTAACCGCTGCGCGGTTCAGCGTCTTCGCGATCTCGACAAAATCTCCGGTCGTTTTGCAGACCGAAGAACCGATCAGTGCGATCGGAGTCACGGAGATACGCTTATTCACGATGGGAACACCGTACTCCTTACCGATCTCATTGCCCGTGGAAACGAGATCCTTCGCGATGCGCGTAATCTTCTCGTAGATGGCGTCGCAGGTCGACGTAACATCCGAGCGCACGCAATCGAGCAGGTTGATGCCGATCGTAATGGTGCGGACATCGAGGCACTCATGCTCGATCATATTATTGGTTTCATTGACTTCAAATATATTGATCATACGGCACTCCTAGATTCTGTGCATTTTAGTAAAGATCTCTTCCAGCTGCATGTGGATCACGACACCGAGTTCGTTTCCGACTTCCTCGAGTTCATTGACCATCGTGCTGATCTTTTTCTCAGACGCGGAAATATCCACGATCATCATCATGTTGAAATATCCGTCGACGATGGTTTGGGAAATGTCCAGGATGTTGACGGTGTTCTCCGCCAGATAACTGCACACGCGGGCAATAATGCCAACCGTATCCTTACCGACTACCGTGATTATCGCTTTTTTCATGCTCATACCTCTCTCTTCATCCGGGATCCGCTTACAGGATCTCGATCGTTTCTGTCATCTCATCGCGTTTCGCGACCAGAAGATATATTTGTTCGATCCATGACGGATCGATGCCTTCATTCAGTTCCGCACGCACTGTGTCGAGCGCCAGCTGCGGAATGTTGTTTTCCTGGCTTAAATGTCCCAGCAAAACATATTTAAGGCGCGGATTTGCGATCTCGCACAGCAGCTGACCGCAACGTTCATTGGCCAGATGTCCGTAATCACTCATCACGCGACGCTTCAGCTGGTAGGGATAAGGTCCGACCTGAAGCATGTTCAGATCATGGTTGCTCTCGATGAGCAACGCATCCAGGCCCAGCAGATTGCGCACCGTATATCCTGTGTAGTTTCCCAGGTCGGTGCAGACCGCGACTGCGCGGTCCCCGCATTCGATGCGGTAAGCGACCGGACAGGCAGCGTCATGCAGATTGTTGAACGCCAAGACCGAAAGATCCCCGATCGTAAGCCATTCATCCGTTCGGATCGGATGGTAGAGCTCGGGATCGATCTCTCCTTTTTTATCCATGCGACGGATCTCGTCGAGTGTCTCCGGCGGCGCGTAGATCGGTACGTGAAAACGCTTCTCGAAAATAAACAGTCCGCTGGTGTGATCGGAATGCTCATGGGTGATCAAAAGTCCTGCCAGTGTTTCGGGAGAGACTCCGAGCGCTTCGATGCTTTCTTTGATGCGCTTACAGGAGATGCCGGCATCCACCAGGATGCTCGTCCCTGCTCCGCTGATCAGCGTGCAGTTGCCGCTGCTTCCGCTGGCGATACTTGTCAGTTTCATAGTTGCAGATTCCTTGTCTATGGTCTGCGGATGCAGACCTGTTATTGGTTTGAATGTACCATGCCATTATAGTAGCATTCGGGGTAAACTTCAACCCCTAAGCTCCGCGATCAAAGCGCGAATACGATCCGCAGTCACACGGAAACCGTATCCGGTGGGAATGACATCCGTCGCCGCCGCGAAGAATTCACCCGTGCTGCGCTGCTTATCGATGATGGCGCGGCACTTCTCCTCGCTGTAACCGCGGGATTCCACCAAACGGGCAATGCGGACACTCTCCGGCGCGAATACGTACCACATGCGGTCGCATAGTTCGGGGATATCGGTATCCAGAAGCAGGGCCGCCTCGATCACCAGAAACTCGGGCGCATCATCGTTATCTTCCGTAGCATAACGGAACGCCGCGATCTCCTTTTTGATCTGGTCGATCACGATGGGATGCACGATCTTATTGATCGTTTCTGTCGACCCGCCGTTTTCGAAAACACGCTCCGCCAGGATCTTCCGGTCAATGTATCCGTCATCCTTCCGTACGATGTCCCGGCCGAAGGCTTCGATCAATGCATGGTAAGTAAGCCCGCCGGGCAACATCAGTTGATTTGCCATGTCATCCGCGATCAGGAGTTTCGCATTCACCTCTTCGGCGATCGTATTGCAGACGGCCGTTTTTCCGGAACCGACGCCGCCGGTCACACCGATGACGATCTTCTTATTTTGCATCATTCCAATTCTCCCCCGTCGCAACAGAAACTTCCAGATCCACCGAAAGTTTCATTGCGTTCTTCATGCAGGAAACCAGCAGTTCTTTTACTTCCTCGACTTCCTCCTGTTTTGCTTCGATCAGGAGTTCGTCGTGTACCTGCAGCACGATGCGGGAAGTCAGCTTTCGGCGCGACAGTTCTGCATTGACCGCATTCATCGCGATCTTTATGATATCTGCCGCCGTGCCTTGGATGGGCGCGTTCATGGCTACCCGCTTACCGAATTCACGCGTCATGTACTGGGACGCTTTCAACTCCGGAATGGGACGGATCCGTCCGAGCAACGTCGTCGAATAACCGAGGCGCTCCGCGTCCTTAACGAGGCGGTCCAGAAGCTCTTTCACCTTCGGATAGGTGGCAAAATAGCGTTCGATGTACTGTTCCGCCTCTTTCCTCGTGATGGACAGGTCTTCACTCAGTCCGAACGCGCTGATACCGTAAACGATACCAAAGTTCACCGCCTTCGCGTTTCGGCGCATCTGGGGCGTAACTTCCGAAAGCGGCACGTGGAAGACCGAGGCGGCCGTGATCGCGTGGATATCCTTATCCTGATGATAGGCGGCGATCAGGTTTTCATCTTCCGACATATGCGCCAGGATACGGAGTTCGATCTGCGAATAGTCCGCATCCACGAAGATGTAGCCGGGCGCGGGAACGAACAGTTTGCGGATCTGCTTTCCGAGTTCGTTTCGCACCGGAATGTTCTGCAGGTTCGGATCCGCGCTACTGATGCGGCCGGTCGCGGTCACGGTCTGGTTAAACGTTCCGTGGATCCTGCCGTCCTCCCGTACATATCCGGGCAATGCATCGGCGTAGGTCGATTTCAGTTTCGTCAGCTGGCGGTACTTCAGGATCATCCTTACGATCTCGTAGTCCGGCGCCAGTTTATCGAGTACATCTGCCGCAGTGGAATAGCCGCTCTTCGTCTTCTTTCCGCCCGGCAGTTTCAAAGTTCCAAATAAGAATTCGCCCAGCTGTTTCGGAGAGTTCAGGTTCACACCCTTCGCTTCCTCACCGCCCAGGCGGACGATATCTTCTTCCAGTTTTCGGATGCTCTCGCCGAGTACGACGGAATACTCACGCAGCGCCGCCGCATCCACGCAGATACCATAACGCTCCATGCGGAACAGGCCGTAGACCAGAGGCAGTTCCACCTCGTCGTACAGCGTACGCTCGCCACGTTCTTCCATCATCTGCTCCATTTTCTTACCAAGGCGCAGACACAGGCTCGCTTCCGACGCATAACACGGTCCCAGTTTCTCCTCCATCACGAGATAAACATCCTGGACCTTACTCTTGCCGAGAATCTCGGCGGGTGTCTGATGCGTTTCGTTCAAATATGAGGCCGCACAGGAAAATGCATCCTCAGCCGGCGACAACGGACTCAGCAAATATGCCATCACGGAAACATCCTTGGATCGCATCTTCAAGGGAGCCAAAAACTCCTCAACACTCTTCTGTGTCGTGTCCGCCAGCAGGTGAAGAGCCTTCTTCAGGTCGTATACATAGACCTTCGTGCTTTCAAACACCTTGCGCACGGGCTCCTGTAGCAGCATCGCCTCGAACGGATTCGAGATCGACAGATAGTAAGAATCCGTTCCGAAAGCAACACCGACGCCGAACCACTGGCGGTCCTGCGGGTCGCTGCTGACACAGAATGACATTCCGACATCGCTCTGTTTTTCCGCCTGCGACAGGATCGCAGACGCCTCCTCAACGGAGGAAACAAACGTATAGCTTATCTTCACTTCGTCCGCCTTCACTTCTTTTGCGGACGCCTGCAAAGCCTTGCCGCCTTCGGCAAAACGGCTGAACAGGGATTTGAAATTGTGCCGTTTGATCAGCTCGTAAGCCTGCGGCGTATATAGATCGTCGATGATCGCGTCATCGGCGTTGAATTCCAGTTCGGCATTGACATTGATCGTGGCGAGGATCTTCGACAGATGCGCCAGTTCACGGTTCTGCTCAAAGGATTCGCGCACGCTCTTTTTGGTGATCTCGTCCATATGGGCTTCCGCATTCTCCACGGTGTGATATTTGACGATCAGTTCGGTCGCTGTCTTCGGACCGACGCCCGGCAGGCCGGGAATGTTATCGGAGGCATCGCCCTGAAGCGCCTTCAGGTCAATAAATTCCGTCGGCGTCACGCCGTATTCAGTCAGAACATCCTTCGCATAATAGTTGAATATCTCGGTCTTGCCCTTATGCGTCTTCGGAATGCGGACCAGGACGGTATCGGTCGCGAGCTGCAACAGATCCCGGTCTCCGGACACGATCACGACCTGCATCTGATCACACAGTCTGCGGGACAGGGTTCCGATGATGTCGTCGGCCTCCAGACCGGCCTTGGAAACGCAGGGCACGTTCATGGCTTGAAGCACTTCCTTAAGCATGGGGACCTGCATGGTCAGTTCCTGCGGCATGGGCTTACGCGTGCCTTTATACTCTTTATAGATCTCGTGGCGGAAGGTCGGCGCCTTAACATCAAAAGCGACCGCCAGATGGGTCGGCTGTTCCTCATCGAGCAGTTTAAAAAGGATATTCAAAAAGCCGTAGACGCCGTTCGTCGGCTCGCCCTGTGCATTCGTGAGCATCGGCAGCCCGTAAAACGCGCGGTTGATGATGCTGTATCCGTCGATCAAAAGGATCTTATCCAAAGCGGTTCCCTCACTTGTAGTCGTTCATCATAGCAAGATCACCATCAGCGCGGTCAGAATGATCAGAATGAAAAGAAGGATGGTCTGCAACACGCTGTGGCCGCGTTTGATGTGGCTCAGCTCGGTTTGGATCTTATTATGCAGCATCCCCGAGAAATTGAAATCCGCCTTCTCTTTCGAATCCAGTCCCTTCAGACCGCGCGTGACGATGAATTTGATGTCCAGTTCCTCGTAGCAAGACGGGCAGGACTGAACATGCAAAAGGAACTGCTCCTTTTGGGCGCCGCGCAGCTTATCTTCATTGTACAGGTCAATTAATGATAATGCTTCCTTGCACTCCATAAGAACAGTCCTTTCTCTTGATTATTCTTCTACTGAAAACTTGTAGATCGTTGTCGATGTATATGCATTGCCCTTACGGATCACGGGGGAAACGAAGTTCTCATGGTTCACCGCATCCGGGAAATACTGGGTCTCAAAGCAGGCGCCTGCACGTTTTACATAAACTTTTCCGCTCTTACCGGTCACATTGTTTACGCCCACATAGTTTCCGGTGTAGAACTGCATGCCGGGAAGGTCGGTATAGACTTCCATCTTACGGCCGCTCACCGGATCAAACATATAGGCTACCTTGTGGATGCCGCCCGGGTTCTTCAGCGCGTAATTGTGGTCATAGCCGCCGGCATCATTCAGCATGTAATAGTCCTGGGCAATGTCGCGGCCGATGGTCTTCGGCGTGGTGAAATCCATGGGTGTTCCTGCAACCTTTACCAGATTTCCGTTCGGGATGGATTTGTCGTCGGTCTCGGTCACATAGTCGGAATCGATCCAAACGACCTGGTTCAAAACATCGCCGCTGTCATGGCCGGCCAGGTTGAAGTAGCTGTGGTTCGTCAGGTTGATGATGGTATCCTGATCCGGAACCGCGAAATATCCGATCATAACGGAGCCGTCTTCCTTCAGCGTATAGGTGAGGGAAATATCGACATTTCCGGGATAGCCCTGATCCAGATCCGGGCTGCGCAACGTCATGGTCACGGAAGCGCTTTCGTTATCTACCTTTGTCTCCGTCACCTTCCATACACGGTTCTGATAACCGTTGGAACCGCTGTGCAGATTGTTGATCTCGTTATCGTTTTTCTCGATCTCGTAGGTCTTGCCGTTGATGGTGAACTTCGCGCCACCGATGCGGTTTGCATGACGTCCTACGGTCGCTCCCAGGTAGCAGGAATTCTCGTAATAATCCTCCAGGGTCTTCAGACCCAGAACGACATCTGCGCATTTGCCGGAACGGTCCGGAACCTTCAGGCTCACGAGCAGAGCGCCGTAATTGCTTACGGTCAATGCAATGCCTTTCTTATTTGTCATCACATAGTTGCGGATCTCTTCCCCTTCGGGAGTCGTTCCAAATACAGAATTTACAAGTATCATGATCATTCTCCTTATATTCTATTCCGCCGCAGCGGTTTAATCATCTCTTTCGATGGTCCATACGAAGGAACGGTAATCGCCGCCGGCCCAGGGGGTCGGTACGAAGATCCCGGCGTCCATCAGGGCATCGCCCGTCAGATGGCACTCCATCGCGGGAATGTAGTAACGCGCGTTCGGATCCAGTCCCTGCAGGCGGATCTTATACGCCCTGTGGTTAATGCGGTATGCGACTGCGACCATGGTCAGCAGAGCCTTCGAACGATCCTTTGAAACGACCATATAACTGTCGAAACCATGGTTCTCCGCGTAAGATGCCAGACGATAATAATCTCCTTCTCTCACCAGGTCGTTGTATGCATGGTACATCTCGACCTGCTTCGGGATCATCTGAAGATCCTCCTCGGACAGTTTGGTAATGTCGAGCTCATAACCGAAGGTCCCGAACATCGCGATGTGACCGCGGGTCTCAAAAGGAACACTGCGCCCGGTCAGATGGTTCGGACAGACCGAAACATGGGCGCCGATCGAGGAAAGCGGGTAAATGAGCGCCGTACCCTCCTGGATCTTCAAACGCTCAATCGCATCGGTGTCATCGGAGCACCAGATCTGAGGGCTGAAATACAGCATGCCGGGATCGAAACGACCGCCGCCGCTGGAGCAGTTTTCCAAAAGCAGATTCGGGAATTCCGTGACCAAACGTCCCTGCAATTCATAAACGGCCAGCACATAACGATGGAAAAACTCGCCGATCCGGTCCGCGGGAAGGTCTTTGCTTCCGATGTTGCAGAGAGCGCGGTTCATATCCCACTTCACATATTCGATATTCGCGCTCTTTAAAACGGCACGGACGCTCGCCCAGACATATTCCAGTACTTCTGGCCGTGTGATATCGAGAACGTACTGCCAGCGAAGCGTGGTATTCTCCCGGTTCGGGACCTGAATGGCCCAATCGGGATGCGCGCGGAACAGGTCGGAATCCGGGCATACCATCTCGGGCTCAAACCAGATGCCGAACTTCATGCCGAGTTTGTTTACCTCGGAAACCAGATACTTAAGGCCGCCGGGAAGTTTTTCTTCATTGACCACCCAGTCGCCCAGGGCGCGATGATCGTCAAAACGGTTACCGAACCAGCCGTCGTCCATGACGAGCATCTCAATGCCGCACCGGGACGCGCTTCTCGCGATATCGAGAAGTTTCTCCGTATTGAAATCAAAATAAGTCGCTTCCCAGTGGTTCAAAAGCACCGGACGTTTTCGGTCTTTATATTTGCCGCGGATCAGATGGTTCCGGTACAGGTCGTGGAAGGTGCGGGTCATCTGCCCAAGACCTTCGCCTGAATAGACCAGGACGGCCTCAGGTGCGGTAAACGTCTCTCCGTACTCCAGTTTCCAACAGAAGCCCTCGGGGTTGATGCCGATCTGGGCGATCACATCGTCATTGACCAGGCCGTCGGTCTGGGCGATGAAGTTGCCGGAATAGACCAGGTTCATCGCATAGACTTCACCGCTCGTCTGCGACGCGTTTCGCGAAGTAACGGCGATAAACGGATGCGCCTGATGGCTCGATACGCCGCGCTTCGAATAGGCACGGCTGATACCGTAGGGAAGTTCTCTTCGGCAAATGCCTCGCTCGCGCCCCCAGGAACCATGCAGGGTGATCACATCATAGGAATCCTCGGGAAGATACAGGTGGGCCGACATCACGCAGTCCAGAAAGATGGGCCGGCTTCCTTCGTTTTTCACACGGACATGGCGACAGATCGCGTCCACATCCGAAAAAACGGTATAAGAAAGAATGAGGGTCATCGAGATCACGGGATCGAACAGTTCGATCTCCAGCGTTTCGCATTCATTCTCGTTATTACAGAAGGTCGCAGGAAGATCCTGAAGTTTCGGCTTGCCTTTGAAGATCTTATGCGAACGATATTCGCACAAAGCTCCATGGTGTCCGTCCGATGTATGCACATCCAGCGCGCACTCACGAAAATCCCCGATCCCGTCGAAGTTATATTCAAAGGGGAAATTATCGAAGAAGATGCCGGTATCGCCGTGGTTTATATTGTCCGCCGCAGGATCCGCCTTCACGCCCATCAGATGGCGCAAGTTCTGGTCCTGCAGTTTTTTCCCGTAATAGATATGTCCCAGGTACTTTCCGTTCACGATCCCGCACACATAGGTGGTATGCGGTGTCTGAAGGAAGAAGGACATGCATTTCTCGCAATAATGGATCGACATGGACTCACTCCGATCAAATTATTTATAGATTAAATGACGATCATGCTGATGAGATAGAACGGTTTGACGTCGTCCTCGTGCGTTTCGATGATCTCGAGCGAAAGTTCATGTTCTTCGTTCGGCAGGTCGTTATAACAGCACTCCAAAGCCGCCAGATCGCCCCAGGTCTCGTCGAAATTCGCATCAAGGATGCGCACGGAATTCGGGTCATGATCGAGGGTCACACGAACGACCGGCGCCGGCAGATCCTTCGTCTTCCGGTACTGGATGCCGATGCCGGTACACTTGATCCGGAAGGTCATGAAACTGCCTTCGAGGGAGGCGTACCAACCGCCTTTGAAAACGTCAGCCGCACTCTCCTGCCAGGTCTCGTCTTTGGAAAACCCGTAGCACAACACGGGATCGATATCTTTATTGGTCAGCCGTTTTGCATTCTCAAAACGGTTCTCCGTCACGGGCGTTGCGATACCGTCCGAGCGGTCAATGTACTTAAGCAGATTGCAGATCAGATCCGCGACGATCTGATGTCCCACGTCGTTGGGATGCAAACCATCGGAAGTGATCTCGCTCATGGAGATCTCTCCGTCCAGCATACGCTTATAGACGGATTCGCGAACGCTGACGGTCGGTATGCCATAAGCATGCGTGATCTCATCGTGAACGCGCTGGGAACTCGAACCGTCGGAGTAAACGACATTGTCCAGAGCCATCACAGCCGGAAAACCGGGAGCTTTCAGCAGTCGACGCAGAAGACCTTCGTAGGTCTCTTTAAAGAATTCTTCATCCGGATCATTGACCGAATACTCGAAGAGGATAAAATCGGGCTTATGCTTAAGTACGTCCTCCTCAACACGTGCCACGCCGAAGTAAGAATCAGTCGCCCCGATGCCCGCGTTGACATAGGATACCTGAACATCCGGGAAACGGTTGCAGAACCAGTCGTAGACGCGGTAAGCATAACAGGTCGTGGGCATGGACGCAGAAAATCCCTGCGTGATGCTACCTCCGAGGAAGGCGATCACCAGCGGCTTCCCGCTCTGCTCCTTCTCAAACAGCATTTTCATGCGGTCTAAGTTTCCGTAGGCGATGATCCCGTCGTTCAGCATCCGGCGGTATGCATCTTCGTTTTTCATCAGTTTCGTAAGTCCGGTCATATCCTTACCCCCTTTGCGTCAGTTCTTCCGTTCTTCGGTTCATCGGTTGGGCAAAACTATTTGACAGCTTCGAAAAGCGCCTCCATATTGGATTTTATATCTCCGCGAAAAACCGCGGTGCCGGCGACAAATACATTGGCCCCGGCTTTCTTTGCGTCTTTAATGGTGTTCACCGTGATGCCGCCGTCGACCTCAATGTCGACCGCCATCGAATGGGAACGGATATAGGAATACAAGGCATGGACCTTATCCAGTGTATGCGGGATGAGCTTCTGTCCGCCGAAGCCGGGCTCCACCGTCATCACAAGCACCATGTCGAGCATGGGCAGGTACGGATAGACCTCCTCCACGGGCGTGTCGGGCTTCACGGAAATGCCGGCCTTCACACCTTGGGCACGGATCGCCGCCAGCGTCTGCTTCACATCGCTGCAGGCTTCCAGATGAACGGTGATGATATCGGCCCCGCTTTTCGAAAAACGCTCGACATAACGAATCGGCTCATCGATCATCAGATGCACATCAAACACGATATCGTCAAAAGTCTTCTTCAGTGAAGAGATGACGGGAAACCCAATGGAGATGCTCGGAACGAAATGTCCGTCCATGACATCGATGTGCAGGTACTGCGCGCCGTTTTCTTTCACCTTGCGGATCTGTTCTCCGAGGATCGCATAATCCGCGGCTAATATGGAGGGTGACAGAATATCCATCGCAAACCTCGCTTTCTAGTACTTTTTATTTCGTTTCAGTTCTTCAAAGATCAGAACGTAATTCCGGTAACGCTCGGGGGCGATATCTCCCCGGGCCGCGGCTTCTTTAACCTTGCAGTCGCGTTCTCTCACGTGCATGCAACCGCTGAACTTGCATCCGCTCTCAAACGGCTCGAATTCGGGGTAATAATCGCGCAGTGTGTCACAATCCGTCTTTTCCAGAAAAAGGCTGGAAAAACCCGGTGTATCGCACAGATACGTGTCTTCCGCGATGCGAATCAGCTCACTGTGACGCGTCGTATGCTTTCCGCGGGAGATCTTCTCCGAGAGTCCGCCGGTCTGCGACTTCGCTTCGGGAAATACAGCATTGACGAAGGAAGACTTTCCGACGCCGGAGGGTCCGGCGAGGGCGGTCGTCTTTCCGCGCAGATGCTCCGCAGCCTCGGCGATGCCGAAACCGGTGAGGGCACTCATGAACAGGACTTCACAGCCGCTGTTCTCATAGATCCTGCGGCAATGCTCCATCGCCGCTTCGTCGATGAGTTCACATTTGTTAAAGCACAAGAGGATCGGAACTCCCCGCATCTTCAGCGAGATCAGAAAACGGTCCACCAGATTATAGTTCGGCTCGGGACGGGTGCAGGCCATGACCAGCATCGCCTGGTCGACATTGGCCACCGTAGGCCGAAGCAACAGGTTCGTACGCGGCAGGATCTTTACGATGCTCCCGCGATCCGGCTGACCGTCCGCCGTGTCTTCTTCGATCTCAACACGGTCGCCGATGGCCGGTTTGATTTTCTGATAGCGGAACAATCCCCGTGCCATACATGTATAGAGTTTTTCTTCCGAACGGTCCGTGAGAGCGACCAGATATAATCCTCCCACTCCTTTGATGATCCTGCCCTGCATAGATCAGTTTTCTTTGGAGGCTTCGGCAGTCTCAGGAGTTTTCTCAGCAGGCTTCGTCGGTGCTTCTGTCTGCTCTTCCGTCGAAGGCGCAGGGGTCGTCGGTGCAGGCGTTGTAGGCGCAGGCGTGGTAGGCGCAGGCGTGGTCGGTGTCGGTGTCGTAGGCGCAGGCGTGGTAGGCGCAGGCGTCGTCGGTGCCGGCGTGGTCGGTGCCGGTGTGGTCGGCGGAGCCTTTGCAACGACCAGAGTGATCGTCGAAGTATAAGGCACCTCGATACCTGCCTCGTAATTTGCGCGAAGCACGTAACCTTCGGTCACATCTTTCGATTCTTCTTCAATAACCTCGACCTCGAGTTCCAGATCTTCCAGTTCCTTCTTGACATCATCCAATTTACGTCCGCGGAACTGCGAAGGCAGGGTAACCTTTCTCACGCCGTCACTGATCACGACCTCGATCTCCGTATCGAATTTCACTTTGCGGCCTTCTTTGACCGACTGTTTCATGATCTTGCCTTTTTCGACTTCATCACTGTTCTCATAGGTCGCGCCTCTTAGTTTCAGTTTGAGTTCTACCAGGATCTTCTCTGCCTCGTCACGAGTCTTTCCCGTCAGATCGGGCATCTCGACATACTGGCTGCCCTTACTGATGGTAACGTCGATCTTCGTTCCGGCGGTGATCTTTTCATTGACATCGATCGACTGCTTGATGACCAGACCTTCGTCATAATATTCATTAAATTCTTCCGTAACATCGCCGAGAACCATCTGGTTTTGCGTCAGGAATTCATCCAGATCATCGATGTTCTTACCGATCAGAGTCGGGCAATAAAACTCAATGATCTCTTCACCCTGACTGATGTAAACGGTTATGCGGTCGCCGGCCTTCAGCTTACCACCGCTGCTCGGCGATGTCTGAATGACCTGACCCTTTTTATATTTTTCACTGGCCTCATAGACCGGGCTGACAACGAGTCCGAGACTCTTTAATGTTTTTATTACATCGACCTCATCCTCGCCGATCAGGTTCTCAGGTACAACGACCATGGAACTGCCCTTGCTGATGGTCAGATGTACGGTGCTGTGCTTATCAACGATGGTATCGGCAGCATAATCCTGGGCAATGACCACACCCTTCTCATAGATCTCGCTGTACTCTTCCTTCGAATGCTGGTAGCCCAAATTCTTTGACTTCAGAAGTTTATCTGCCTCATCCGCCTTCATTCCCACTACATTCGGCATGCGGACCTGACTGTCGGCCATCGTCGTCTCGGCCGAAGTCGTAGCTGCCGCAGAAGTACGGGGCGTCGACGTAGTTTCGACTGTAGGTGTATCTTTCTTACCGATCCAGTTCATGGTCTTCGCCAGGAAATAGAAAGCCACACACAAAATAAGCACGCAAAGGATAATGCCGAGAACGAGGATCAACTTATCAAAGATCGCTCCTCCTTCATCTTCGTCATCTTCATCGTCATCTTCCGGGATGGAAATGACTTCGCCGCCTTTTAGCGAACCCGTAACCGGCTTCTCAGGCGTTTCGTCTGCCTCATTATCATTGATGACGATGCTGGTATTCTTCATTTGTTTGATCTGCATAAGATCGCTGTCCGACATGATCACGGTCGGACCGGTCTCGTCTTCCGCCTGGCCGGGGATCGTTACAAAATCTTCATCCGGCATCAGTAGAGCTTTACGCAGGTCCGTGATCAGTTCGGTCACGGAATTATATCGGCGCTCGGGTTTCTTCTGCGTCGCTTTCAATATGATCTTTTCGAGACTGATGGGGATCAGCGGATCCAGCTGTCTCGGCGGGATCATCTCATTGTTGAGATGCGCCAGGGCGATGGATACGGTCGAATCGCCGTCAAACGGTACTTTGCCGGTCAGCATTTCATAGAGAGAGATACCGAGGGAATAGATGTCGCTTCGTTCGTCGGAATAACCACCACGCGCCTGTTCCGGTGAGAAATAGTAGACCGAACCGACGGCGTCAGAATTGATGGTATTCGAAGAAGCCGCCTTCGCGATACCGAAGTCAGTCACTTTGACCTTGCCTTCTTTCGAGATAATGACGTTCTGCGGTTTGATATCACGGTGAACGATGTGACGTTCATGCGCGGCGCCGATACCCTGAACGATCTGGATCGTGATGCCGATCGCCTCGCGGATCTCCAGCTTACCCTTTTTCTGGATGTACTCCTTCAGAGTGATGCCTTCCACGAGTTCCATAACGATATAGTGGAGTTCGCCCTCATCGCCGACGTCGAAGATACTTACGACATTCGGGTGCGACAAACCGGCAGCGGCCTGTGCCTCTGCCTTAAAGCGAGCGACAAAATTCTCGTCATCGCAGAATTCCTTCTTGAGGACTTTGATAGCGACCATACGGTTCAGCTTATGACATTTGGCTTTGTAAACCTCTGCCATGCCGCCGACGCCGATCATTTCCAGGATCTCGTAGCGATCGCCTAAAAACATACCCTCTTTTAACATTTAACTCACCTCTTAAATCTCGGGGTCAATGATGACCACACTTATGTTGTCCTGTCCGCCGTTGCGGTTCGCCGCCTCAATGAGCTGCTCGCATTTGGATTTTAAGGATATCTCCTTCGACAGGATCTGAAAGATCTCTTCGTCACTGACCATGTTGGTCAAACCATCGGAACACAGGATCACCTGATTTCCGGGGGACAATTCGATCTCGAAATAATCGACCGTAACGCCCGACGGGCTGCCGATCGCCCGGGTTATGATGTTCTTCCTCAGTTTGTATTCATCGGAGTCCCGCGTCATCTTACCCATGGATACCATTTCCTCAACATAGGAATGGTCTCGGGTGATCTGACACATCTCGTGGCTGGCAACATATAACCGGCTGTCGCCGACATTGGCCACATATAAGACATTGTCCTCGATGGTCGCCAGGACCAGCGTGGTGCCCATGCCCCACATCTCGAGGTTTTCATCCGCCTGCCGGACCAGCATGCGGTTGACCTGATGAATACTGGTATCTATCTTAGAGATCAGGAAGGGGTTCGTCGAGCTTTCCAACAGGCGGACAATGTTTTCGATCGTGTACCGCGACGCGAAATCACCGGCGTTATGACCGCCCATGCCGTCGGCAACGATGTACAGATTCTTCAGCGAGCCCACCGGTGTATCCGAACTGAAATACATGTCCTGATTCATGGTCCTGGTCTTGCCGACATCCGTCATGCCATAGGAACGCATATCCCCTACCTCCTCTCTTTGTTTTCTCTCTTTCCCTGTTTCCGGGGTCTATTTCTCCAACGTTTCCGACTCCGGTTTTCCTTCGGAATATCGTCTTCTTAACTGCCCGCAGGCACCATCGATATCCCGTCCCATTTCTCTTCTAATAGTAGCATTTATTTGGAATTTTTCAAGTTTTTTTTGAAAAGCGTAAACCGCCTGCGTCTCCGTCGCGTTGTAATTTCGTTCCTTCACGGGGTTGATCGGGATCAGGTTTACATGTGCGTGATCGAAGTACTGATTGAGCAGTTTTCCAAGTTTTTCGGCGTAGGCCTGCGAGTCATTTTCCCCGCGTACCAGACCATATTCAAAGGTAAGACGGCGCTTGTTTTCGTCGTAGTAATCGCGACATGCCGTGAGCAGTTCGGCGATGCTGTAGACCCGGGCGACCGGCATCAGCGCTTTACGCTTCTCGTCATCCGCGGCGTGTAATGATATGGCCAATGTGATCTGCAGGTTTTCATCCTTCAGCTTAAGGATCTTCGGAACGAGTCCGCAGGTCGAGACCGTGATGTTCCTCTGGCTGATGTGCTCGCCGTTTTCATCGGAGATACGGCGTACAAAAGCGACGACGTTATCATAGTTATCCATCGGCTCGCCGCAGCCCATCAGCACGAGGTTGCTCACGCGTTCGCCTGTGTGACGGATGATGGCATAGACCTGACCCAGCATCTCTCCGACCGTCAGATTGCGTAACAACCCGTCCAACGTGGATGCGCAGAACACGCAACCCATGCGGCATCCTACCTGAGTGGAGATGCAGACCGAAATGCCGTGATGGTAGATCATGCGGACACTCTCGATCAGGTTCCCGTCGGGAAGGGCGAACAGATACTTCCGCGTACCGTCTACGGCACTTTCCTGGTACGTGACCAGGCGGATCGGATCGACGATGTATCGCTCTTCGAGCTGTGCGATCATCTTCGAAGGCAGGTTCGTCATTTCCTTAAAGGAGGCGACCTTCGAGATATGCAGCCAGCGGTACAACTGATCCGCGCGGAACTTCGGCTGCCCCAGTTCGGAAACGAGACTTCGGATCTCTTCCAGACTTAATGATAATATATCCGGTTTCATTCCTCTGCCTCCTGTTCCCGGTGTATTATGGCTCTCTGATGCGATTGTAGCAAGAGAGAATCATAAAATCAACTTTTTAGCGAAAATATAATACAACTGTAACAAACTTTAATACAATTGAAACACGAATTCACAATTCTGTAACAAATATGTTCAATTTGACCGTTTTCGGGTCAGGCGACATAAGTAGAACCCCTCCCCCGGATAATCCCCGGGAAGCAGGCTAAAGCCGTGGGATTCTTTATATCCTTCATAGCCGCAACCGCCGAGCGCATCCTTAAGTTCCGATGCCGAAGCCTCATCTTCCTCATACGGAAAATGTTCGCAAAACCATCGCATCTGGTCTGCATTTTCCCCGGGATTCAAGGTGCAGGTGCTGTACAGCAGCGTACCGCCCTCTTTCACATACGAGGCCGCCTGTGTCAGGATCTCGCGTTGCAAGGCTTCGAGAGTTTTTAAGTCCTCTGCCTTCAGACGATGACGGATGTCCGGCTTGTTGCCGAGCATGCCCAGTCCCGAACACGGGACATCGGCGATCACGATATCAAAGGGCTCCTGCTTCAGGTGATCCAACAGTCCGGGCTTCGTCGCGTCCCATACGCAGATCCTGACCTTATCTTCCATGTGATAAAAAGCTCGGTTCTCTTCGATCCGGACCGTTTTCTCCGGGCTCAGATCGCAGGCGATCACGGGATGCATATCCGGATCGATCCGGCTGAGCCGGTCGGCCGCATGAAAGGTCTTGCCGCCGGGACTGGCGCACAGTTCCAGGATGCGATCGCCGCTCTTTATGGGAAGCAGTCTTCCCACCATGGCGGAACTGATATCCTGTACCATGAAATATCCATCTCGATAGATCGGCTCTTCCATCAGGACGTCCAGTCTCGGGCAGATAAACATGTCTGCGGTTTCAAGGCTTCTGTTTTCGCAGGGATGGATCGCCAGGATCCCCCGATCGATCAGGTCCCGGATCTGCCCGGTGACATCCCCGCGGTCGGTCCGCAACAAATGCACGGAAGTCGGTAACTCACCATGATCCATAAAGGCTTCACAGATCGATTTGACACGATCCGGATAGGCTTTAGTCAGCAAGTCGTAAACAAAGGCCGGAAGACCGTAGATCACATGCTCGGGTACCTCCGGAAGCAGTTTACGATAGAGTTCCGACGGTTTTTCGGCAGAGTCCGGAAACTCGACCAAAACCCGGTCCCGCTCGCGGATCAATGTTCGAAGGACACCGTTGACGAAGCCGGCCAGCGGCGTGAACTTGCGTTTTTTCGCCAGTTTTACCGCTTCATCGCAGATCGCATATTCCTTCACCGAATCCATCTCGTAGATCTGGTAAGTGCTTAATCGCAGCAGGTTTCGGATGAAGGGTTTCATCTTTCGGACGGGCACCTTCGACACGCTGTCGATGCAGGCATCCAACGTGATCATGCGTTCCACCGTTCCGATGCATAAACGGGAAATGAACGCGCGGTCGCGTCGATCCAGATATGCGTATTTATCCAACACCTGTCGCAGCAAACAGTTTAAAAATCCGCCGTTTTGCGTAACTTCCGTCAGGATATCCAGCGCTGTCGCGCGCAGATCGGTCGACTTGGGCTGCTCGTTCATTTTAGCTCCTTAGGTTATTTTGCTTCCGGATCCGATGTAAACACCGTACCGGTAACAACGATCTTGTTACCATTCAGGAAATCCCGGACCGGCATGGCCTTCTTTCCCTGAAGTTTCAGTTCGGTGACCGTCAGTATACCGTCACCGGTCTGAATATTGATACCTTCGGGCGTCACGGAAGTGACCGTTCCCGGTTTTTTCGTCGTATTACCCGGAAGGATCTTTGCTTTGATGATGTTTAACTGCTGACCGTTTACATACGTATATGCGCCCGGCCACGGGAAGTAGGCGCGCACCATGCGCTCCAGAGCTGCCGCCGACTCCGAGAAATCAAGAAGGCCGTCCTCTTTGTGGATCATGCCTGCGTAGCAGCTCTTTTTGTCATCCTGCGGTTCGGGGGTTACCTCCCCTGCCTCAATCGCATCGAGGGTGCGGATCAGCAGCGGTCCCGAAAGTTCTGCCAGACGGTCATGCAGGGATTCTCCTGTATCGGTCGGCAGTATCTTCGTCTTCACACGCGCCAGCATATCTCCGGTATCGAGGCCCTGCGCCATCTGCATGATGGTCACGCCGGTCTCCTTCTCTCCGTCCAGGATGACTTTCTGGATGGGCGAGGCTCCGCGGTATTTCGGAAGCAGGGACGCGTGCACATTGACACAGCCGTATTTCGGCAGTTCCAGGATCTCCTTCGGCAGGATCTGCCCGAAGGCCGCCACAACGATGATGTCCGGAGCGATCTCGCGAAGCTGATCGATATTCTCCTGTTCGCGGATCTTCACCGGCGTATAGACCGGAATATTGAATTCCATGGCCTTCATTTTTACCGGCGAATAAGTCAGCTGCGCCTTTCGTCCGCGATATTTATCCGGTTGCGTATAGACCGCGACAACGTTCAAAAACGGATTTTTGATCAGTGCATCGAGTGATGCCACCGCAAAATCCGGTGTTCCCATAAAAACGATCCTCATCCTTATCTCTCCCTTATGTGTAGCAAAAATCTATTCCTCTTCTTCCACGGCGTAGTTGCTGTCCATCAGTTCGCTTTCCTTGCGGTCAATGTACAGAACTCCGTCGAGGTGGTCCAGTTCGTGGCAGATGGCCCGCGCCAGCAGCTCCTCGCCTTCGATCTCATAATAGTTCATATCCAGGTCGTACGCGCAGGCTTTCACATAGTTGGGTCTGCGGACATATGCCATCTTTCCGGCGAGGCTTAAGCAGCCTTCCGTCCCGAACTGCTCGCCGCCGGTCTCCAGGATCTTCGGATTGATCATGATGATCGGCCCCTCGCCGACATCGATGACCACGATCCTTTTGATCACGCCGACCTGCGGAGCCGCCAGACCGACACCGTTATTCTCGTACATCGTGTCGAGCATATCCTCCACCAGCGTGCGGATCCGTCCGGTCACCTCTTTTACCTCTTTACATTCTTTCCGAAGAACACTGTCCCCGAATTCCCTGATCTTGCGAATTGCCATGATAAACCTCCGTTTTCTATAGCGATGTCACGCGCCGGTGACATCAAATTCCACCAAAACATTTTGTGTATGATTTTTAAAATGACTGCGTTCTTCCTGCGCTGCAACATCGACGTCCAGATCCTTCGCCTCATTCAGAACGGGATAATTAAATCTCTTCAGGACGGCGTCGCGGATCCGCGTCAGTTCAAATGTCGAAGATGACTTGATGAGCACACGTTTGCGATACACATAATTGATCTTCGGCAGACTGTCCTCGGTGGGTCCGTAAAGTACGGGCGCCCTGCCGGTATCCTCGACCGGTGAAATGAACGTCTCCGTGATATATCGGGCCAATTCCGCCCCCGCCCGCATCGCAGTCGTCTCCGATGGGCTGTGCAGGCGGATGACCATCAGACACATCGATGGCGGATAGCCGGAATTTCTGCGATACTGGATCTCTCGCTCGAAAAAAGCGTCGAAATTCTGCTCGGCAGCCGCCTGTATGGAAAAATGCTCCGGTCGGTAGGTCTGGATCACAACGTCGCCGGCAAGCCTTCCGCGTCCGGACCGTCCGGCCGCCTGTGTCAGCAACTGGAACGTTTTTTCCGCCGCACGGTACATCGGCATGTTCAGCGACCGATCCGCAAGCAAAACACCGACCAGGGTCACATTCGGAAAATCATGCCCCTTTACGATCATCTGCGTGCCGATCAGGATATCGGCTTCATGGTTCGCAAAGGCCGAAAGAATCTGTTTATGCGCGTCTTTTTTCGCCGTGGTGTCCTGATCCATGCGCAGGATCCTCGCCTCGGGAAATGCATTCTGAACGAGCAGCATGGCCTTCTGCGTGCCGATGCCCATCGGCGTCATCCGCCCCGTCTTACAGGACGGGCAGGTCCTCGTTGCCGGATTCGCGAAGCCGCAATAATGACAGCGCAACATGTTGTCCTGGTGATAGGTAAGTGCAATGTCGCACTTCGGACATTTCTCGACATAACCGCAGGAGTAACACGACAGGGAGTTCGAAAAACCGCGTCGGTTCAAAAACAGCATGACCTGCTCGTTTTTCTTAAGTCTCTCTTCGATCATCGCATGCAAAGTGCGGCTTAAAATGGAGGAATTGCCCGCCTTCATTTCCGCCCGCATGTCAATGACGTGTGTCTGCGCCAGATGACTGTCCGCAAGCCCCCGATGCGTAAGAGTGACGAGTTTGTAAATGCCCTGTTTCGCGTGATAATAACTTTCCACGCTGGGCGTCGCCGATCCGAAGATCGTCAAAGCGCCGGAAACCTTCGCGCGGTAAGCGACCAGGTCGCGGGTGTCATATTTCGGGTTGTTTTCGTTTTTGTAACTGTCCTCGTGCTCCTCGTCGACGATGATGATCCCGACATCGGGTAGCGGAGAAAACAGTGCCGAGCGCGGGCCGATGCAGACATCCACCTCGCCCTCTTTGCATCGCAGGTACTGCTCATAGCGCTCGCCCTGCGACATCCGCGAATTCAGGATGGCGACCCGGTCGCGGAAACGGTCATAAAACCGTTTGACCATCTGATAGGTCAATGCGATCTCCGGCACCAGCAAAATGGCCTGTTTGCCGTTTTGAATGACACGTTCGATCAACTCCATATAGATGAGCGTCTTTCCGCTTCCGGTGATACCATAGAGCAGGCAGGTGCGGTTCGCGCCGCGCATGTGCTCATCCCAGATCTCCTCGATCGCGTTTCTCTGCTCTTCGTTCGGCGTAATGTCTTCCTGGCTGTGCCCTGCGCTCATATCGCCGAAATCACCGAAGGCATAGCCTTCTTCCACCTTACGGATGACCCCCTGTTCCAGCAGAGGTTTCGTCGTAGATGCGGACACATTGAGTTCTTTCGCGACCCGCTCCGAACTCAGTCTGCCTTCCTGAAGCAACGCTTCGAGGAAGCGCACCCGCGCCTGCATATTTTTCTTGGGGCGTATAACGTCCAGCATCGCTTCCAACTCTTCGCGCGTCACGGCAGCTTCATAGTGGAAACTCTTCCGCGTAAGCACGGCCGTTTTGACCGGCATAACGGTCTGAAGCGCCTTGCTGAGCGTAACACCGTATCGATTGCGCATCCAGTGAGCCATGACGAGCATCTCGTCATCGACCATCAAACGCTGCGGCAGGATCTCGGCGATCGCCTTTGTCTTCTCAACGGCAAACTCGGGGGTGTCCGTGATCTCACAGACATAGCCGCGGACAGGAGTCTTACCGCTTCCGAACGGGACCGCGACCACACTGCCGATGTGAACTTCACTTAACAACATGTCCGGGATCACGTACTGAAAGTACCGGTCCAGTTCTTTTACTTTTCGGTCAATGAGCACGTTTGCAAACAGCATGGATCCCGATCCTTTCTGTGATCTTTCGTCCCGTCATTTTTAACGGAATCGAGTAGGTGGGAATACTCACGCCTACTCGATCGTACGGTCCTTCATGGAACACAGCCTGTATTGCCAGGCTGTCTCGTTTAAAACAATCCGGTGATCCGTCCTTCTTCATTGACATCGATGGAGAACGCCGCCGGTGTCTTCGGAAGTCCGGGCATGGTCATGATGGTACCGGTCAGTGCAACGATGAAACCGGCGCCGGCATTGACATAGACCTCACGGATATTGATGGTGAAATCCTTCGGACGGCCCAAAAGCGTCGGGTCATCCGACAGAGAATATTGGTTCTTCGCGATGCAGATCGGCAGCTCACCGAAGCCCATCTTCTCGAATTTATCGATCATCTTCGAAGCGGCGGCCGCATAGGTGACCTCCTTCGCTCCGTAGATCTCTTTACAAATGGTCTCGATCTTCTCGCGGATCGGACGATTCAGTTCATAGAGCGGTTTATACTCGCTCTTCTTCTCTTTGATCGTCTTGAGGACAGTCTTCGCGAGATCCTCGCCGCCGGCGCCGCCTTTCTCCCAAACTCTGGCCAGGGAGAACGCACAACCGCGTTCACGGCAGTAATCTTCGATGATCTTATATTCCGCCTCGGTGTCGGAAACAAACGCATTCAGGGCGACCACGATCGGCACGCCGTACTTCTGGATGTTCTCGATATGTTTACCGAGGTTTTCGATCCCGGCCTTCAGCGCGGGGATATTCTCCTGATTGAGCTGATCCTTCGGCGCTCCGCCGTTGTATTTCAGGGCGCGTGCCGTCGCTACGAGGACGACTGCATCCGGCTTTAAGCCGGCCACGCGGCATTTGATGTCCAAAAACTTCTCGGCGCCCAGATCCGCGCCGAAACCGGCTTCCGTCACGACATAGTCCGCCAGTTTCAGGCCCAGTTTCGTCGCGCGCACGGAATTGCATCCGTGGGCAATGTTTGCGAACGGTCCGCCGTGTACGATGGCCGGTGTATGCTCCAGAGTCTGAATCAGGTTCGGTTTGATCGCGTCCTTCAAAAGCGCTGCCATCGCTCCCACCGCCTGCAGATCCGCTGCAGTAACAGGCGTCTGGTCATAACGATATCCGACGATGATACGCGCCAGTCTCGCCTTCAGATCATTCATATCGGATGCCAGGCAGAGAACCGCCATGATCTCGGTCGCCACGGTGATGACGAAATGGTCCTCCCGCGGAACTCCGTCCGTGCGGGAACCGAGGCCGATGACGATATTACGCAGAGCGCGGTCATTCATGTCCTCGCAACGCTTCCAGGTGATCTGTCTCGGGTCAATGCCCAGCGCATTGCCCTGCTGAATATGGTTATCCAGGAGAGC
Source organism: Lachnospiraceae bacterium (assembly GCA_017550425.1). Classification (GTDB taxonomy): domain Bacteria; phylum Bacillota; class Clostridia; order Lachnospirales; family Lachnospiraceae; genus UBA1201. The sequence continues at coordinate 25,028 of JAFZPG010000041.1, forward strand.
CGCCAGCAGGTTATTGGCCGATGTGATCGCGTGGAAATCGCCGGTAAAATGCAGGTTCAGATCCTCCATGGGAACGACTTGGGAGTAGCCGCCACCGGCCGCTCCGCCTTTGATCCCGAAGCACGGCCCCAGAGAGGGCTCGCGCAGGCAGATCAGGGATTTCTTCTTCAGGCGTCCGAGCGCCTGACCCAGGCCGACCGTGATGGTCGTCTTACCCTCACCGGCAGGGGTCGGATTGATCGCCGTCACGAGGATCAATTTACCGTTCTTTTTCTTCTTCAACCGCTTTTCCAGCGTGTCCGAAAGCTTCGCCTTATACTTTCCGTAGAGTTCCAGGTCATCGCCTTCGATCCCGAGGGTCTTCTTAGCGACCTCGGCGATCGGTTCCATTTTGACTTCCTGTGCGATCTCGATATCGGTTTTCATATCAGGTCTCCGTTCCAGGCTTGCATTTCAAGCCTAATATATTTTAATACTATCTTACTTCGTGATGCCGTTCTCATCGCAGTACTGCTCAAACTGGGCTTGCGTCATCAGGACGCGTCTCGGTTTGGTTCCCTCTTCCTCGCCGACCAATCCGGCTTCTGCCAGCTGATCGATGATGCGGGCCGCACGGTTAAAACCGATGCGGAACGCACGTTGCAGCATACCGATGGAACACTTATCCTTACCCGCCAGCAGAAGTCCTGCTTCACGGAATAACTCATCCAGAGCGAAACGATCCTCTTCCTGTGCATCACTGTCGCTGTCGGCCGCCTTATCCTTACCTGAGGATGATTCCTCGATGTGCCGGTTGATCTCGTCCGCCTGTTCGGGTGTGCCGCCGATGACGTTCTTCTGCTTCGTCAGGAACTCGACCACTGCCGAGACTTCTTTATCCGAGACAAAGGCGCCCTGCACACGCAACGGTTTCTGGATGCCTGCGGGGTAATACAACATATCGCCTCGGCCCAGAAGTTTTTCGGCACCGATCATATCCAGGATGGTCCTCGAGTCGACGCCGGAGGATACGGAAAATGCAATTCGGGAAGGCACATTTGCCTTAATGACGCCGGTGATGACATTGACCGAGGGACGCTGGGTCGCCAAGATCAAATGCAGGCCGGCGGCACGGGCCATCTGCGCCAGACGGCAGATGGAGTCTTCCACCTCACCGGGCGCGACCATCATAAGGTCTGCGAGCTCGTCGACGATGATGACGATCTGCGGCAGTTTGCGAAGTCCGGGTTTAAGCGGGTCTTCTTTGATCTGTTCTTCGATCTTCTCGTTGTAGCCCTTCAGGTCGCGCACGGACAGATCTGCAAATTTCTTATAACGCTGCGTCATCTCGGAAACAGCCCAGGACAGGGCTCCGGATGCCTTCTTCGGATCCGTTACCACAGGGATCATCAGATGCGGAATGCCATTATAGACCGAAAGCTCTACGACCTTCGGATCGATCAGGATCAGTTTGACCTCGGAAGGCTTCGCCTTATACAGGATACTCATGATGATCGTGTTGATGCAGACCGATTTACCGGAACCGGTCGCGCCGGCGATGAGCAGGTGTGGCATCTTACCGATATCCGAGATGATGTTCTGGCCGCCGATATCTTTACCTGCACCGAATGAAAGTTTGGACGGTGCATTACGGAATTCGTCCGTATCCAGCAGATCGCGCAACATAACAGATGCGCTCTCGCGGTTCGGGATCTCGATACCGATGGCTGCCTTTCCGGGGATCGGCGCCTCAATACGAATGTCCGGCGCTGCCAGGTTCAGTTTAATGTCATCTTGCAGGCGCACGATCTGGCTGACCTTGACGCCCTGCTCGGGAGCCAGTTCATACCGCGTTACCGTAGGACCGCAGCTGACATTTGTGACCGTAACTCCGACGCCGAAATTCTGCAGTGTCTGCTGAAGCTTCATGGCGTTCTCGCGGAGTTCATTGTCCATATTGCGTCCGCCCTTACCGATGCCTTTATTCAGCAACGAGATCGGCGGAAATACATATTCTTTGGGTTCCACATATGGTTTTACCGGGGCCAATGCGGCGGAGACCTCTTCGAAGATCGTTGCCTCACCTTCCCTTTTCATGGAGGGAACTTTACTCTGTCCGCCCTGGCCTACCTCGTGTGTGATCACACGGCCGGAGGACGTCACGATGGTCTTCACATCCGGATCATCTCCCAACGAACGGTTCAATGAATCCGCGGTGATATTATTGCCGCCGGAAGGACGCGTATTCTGGGCAGAACTGTTCTTCATAGAACTGCTCTGCGCGGGGTTGCTGCCGGTCGAAGGCAGGTCTTTGCGTCCTATCGCTGCGCTCGCGGCTGCGGCAACGGCATTCTGGACCGTCTGTCGGGAATTTCCGCCCGGCGCAGGACGTTTCACGGGTTCTTCGATATCGCCGTGAATGGTCTCCATGAGCGGGATATCGTCCTCCGGATCCATGGATACGATCTTCGTCTGGTTGTTATAGGTGACGGAAAAACTTCCGATCTTGGACTTTTTGATTTCGTCGTAGACGGGGTTCTGGACCTTACCATCCTTCGAAACCGTTGTATCGGCAGCATTCGTATTCGCGCCGGGAAGCGCTCCGCTGAGGCCTGCGCGCGCCTGCTGTTCCTTCCGCGCGATCTCGAGTCTGCGTTCGGAATCGATGCGCTCCTGGTCCAGTTTGATCTGCTGCATGGCTTCCCGCTCCTGCTCACGGATCTTTTTGCGCTCACGGCGCACTTCCAAGTCGCGGTTCGCATGACGAACGGCAACAGTCGAACGCTCTTTGATCGCCTCTGTAATGGAAAAACGGGTCAGAAGAACAACGGCGATCAGAAACAAAACGATATCAATGACATAGGACGCAATGACACCGAAGATAGGGACGAGAATCTTAACCATCAGACCACCGATCAGACCGCCGCCCTTACCTTCCATGGCTGTCTTATAGATCGTGCCGATCTTCATCTCCTCTGCATCCGCGCCGGAATGACGTAACAGTTCGGTAAATGTGCACACCAAAATGACCATAGCCGCCAAGCATACGATCTTACCGGCGGAGATCGAGGTCTCCTTCCGCTTGATGATGTAGTAGACTGTGGCGATGATGATCAAAACCGGTACGATATAACCGATGATGCCGAACAGACCGAATGTAAGATTTTTTAAGAGTTCACCGATCGGTCCGCAGAGCTTGAAATTACTCAAAAACAGCAGGATCGACAACGCAAACATAAGCAGGACCAGGATCTCATTGCGCAGTGTAACATCCGCGTTTTTGGTCATGCTCCGCTCCCGCGAATTGCGTTCGCTTCCGCGTTCCGATGTCGATCTCGTGCGCTGCGGAGTCGTGCGATGTCCGCTGCCCGAAGATGAACTTCCGTTCTTATTGCTATTTACAGCCAATGTACTTATCCTTCCCGTGACAGAGCCAAGGAGTGTCTGTCACCCGAAAAACCAGGTCATATTTCCATCTGTTTTGTGTTTTACGCACACCAAATAATGGCACAACGTCCCACATCGGATATTATACCAAATTCGAGCAAAAGTTACAAGTATAAAAGACCCGGAAACAGCTTCCGGGTCTTTTATGGTTTTCTATATTCGGAGGACATCCTCCGCTCTTTTATCATTCGCCCAAAACATTTCTTGCGGCGATCGGGGTCATATAGTCGTATCGGTCAATCACGATGCCTCGCTTCTCACTGGCGGCATGGATCATCTTACCATTTCCGATGTAGATTCCTACATGACCGACACAGTTTCTCTTCGCACTCCAGAAGAAGATCAGATCTCCGGGCTTCATATCCTTAAAATCAACAGGAACGCCGTTGTTCTTCATCTGATAGGCTGCGGTCCTGGACAATTGATATCCGAAGTGTTCAAATACCCGCATCGTGAAACCGGAACAGTCGACCGCCACGCCCAGTTTGGTGCCCCCGTATTTGTAGGTACCGCCGAGATACTCCATGGCGAAATCAATGATCTGCTTACGGATCGGGCTGATCTCAGGCTCTGTATATTCAACAGCCTCAGGCAACATGTAAAACCAGTCGGTAAATTCGCTATGCACATAGCCTTCATCCTCGGAACCGAGGTCGATCTTGATCCACTCTCCCTCGAAACCGGTAACAACAAATACCGATCCTTTGGAGATCTTTGTAATGATATCGGTTTTTGTCGAAGGTCCGGAACGGACATTCAGAGTTTTTGCCGTAACCTTGATACCCGGGAAGCAGTTTTCGATCGCGAGGCGTCTGGCTTCTTCGCCGATCGCTACATATTCTGCATTGATCCAACCGTCAACATCGTTGGAAATGATGTGGAACCAATGTCCGTCAGCGGAAGGCTCCAAAAGATCGACTCCGCTGTACTTATAGAGTTTTCCGACGACCTTTCCGGTTTTCGTGCTCGGAGCGTTGCGGACATTCAAATAGTTCTTTGCGATGACAACACCCAGATTATTAAAACCATCCATAACGCTTTCGCGCGGATCGGACGCTGCGATCTCGAGTACGGTATCCAGTCCCTGATAACGGATATAAAATGTATTTACTCCAAGTTCAAAAACCTTACCGATCTCATCGCATTCCCATTCGGGCAGGACGATGCGCTCGCCGTCTTTAAGTTCTCCCTGCACCTGAATGTCGGAAGCATTGGAGATCTCACCGACATATACGCGCGGCCCTGTGTAGATCGCAAAGATCTCTTCGATCCTCTCACCGTTCGGACCGATCGCCTTCGGAGCTTCCGTGGTCGGCTCTTGCGTCGTCGGCTCTTCGGTCGTGGGTTCCGGGGTGGTCGTCTCAGGTACCGTCGCAACCTCGGAAGTCGGGTCGATATCCGACGATCCGGGTTTCGTCTCAGAAAGGCTCGATGCGATCTGCGACCAACCGTTCTGCGAATCGGGATCAAACGTAATATCTTCATATGCTGCGACCGAAGCCAAAATGTCCTCTAATGCGGCAGCAGTGATCTCACCATCCGAAGACAGCCCGTGGAGGATGGAGCATATGCGATCATATTGTGTTTGCGATATATAGCCTTTATCCAGGCTGATCCTGTAATTTTTTTCCAGATCTTCTATTTTGTAAGAAATCGCGGAGTTTGAGCTTCTGTCAGACTCACGCGCATCCCCGCGGCCCGCAAAGATCGTAACGATAAGCAATACGATCATAGCCCCCAACCAAAGGATGGACGCTAACAGCTTACGATGTTTCGATACAAAGGGAATGAAATGATCTTTCAAATCAATGTCCTCCGCGGAAAATGTTACAAAAGTGTTACAAAGTGATTATAGCAAATTGTATTTGATTTGTCAAGTTTCTGCAAAAAGCCCAGCATTTTCCATGTCTTTACGCATCTGTACCTTAAGTTCTTCAACCGATGAAAAACGTTTTTCAGGACGCAACATCTTCAGTAATTCCACATCGGCGACCTGTCCGTAGAGGTCCCCGTCGAACCCGATCAGGTGGGTCTCAGCGGTGATCACGTTTTGGTCGTTGTTCTCCCGGAACGTCGGACGGATTCCGATATTCGTGACGCCGGTCCAAATGCTTCCGTCCGGAATCAGGACCTTCGAAGCATACACGCCGAACGGAGGCAGGATCACATCCTGTTCCGGAAACTGGTTGATGGTCGGCATGTTCATGACACGCCCCATCTGTCGGCCGTGCATGACCTCGCCTATGAAACCGTAGTGATAGCCGAGCATCGTATTGACCTCTTCGATCTGCCCTTTCAGCAGGCATTCGCGGATCCTCGTGCTGCTGATCGCCTCGCCTTTGTAATACTCTTTATCCAATACCTGAACGGTATAGTCTTTTTCCTCGCCATAGGCACGCAGGAACTCCGGATCGCCGGCGCGGTGGTATCCGAACCGGAAATCATTACCCACGCAGACTGCTTTTGCATGCATCCTGCGGAGCACGAATTCATCCACGAACTGCTGCGGCGACATCTTCATGATCTTATCGGAAAACGGGCATTCGACAAGATAGTCGATGCCCATATCCTCCAGGCGACGGCGCTTCTGCGTCTCGGAAATGATCCGCTTCTGCCGCCCGGTCCCGAGCCTCTCGTAGGGAGAACTCGAAAACGTAAAGACAACGGCAGGCCGACCGGTCTTCTTTTTTTCTTCCAGCAAGGTCCGGAATATCTTTTGATGCCCCAGATGCAGGCCGTCGAACTTTCCGACCGTCACCACGGTCTCATCGGCCTTTAGCACCTGCGTTTTCTTTCCTTCGATGATCTCCATTGATTACCTCTTGCTATCTTCCGTACAGACATGAAAGATCTTTACGGGGCGGTAAATGACCGCACCGTCCGTCTTCGATATTTCCGCACGATAGGTCGCGCAAAAGCGACCGTTTGTATCATATAAAAGCACCGGATCTTCGTCTCCCGGGCGGATGCATTTCATGCGATCGGCAGCGATCACGTTGCCGTTCTCAAGAAATCGCGCATACTCAGGCAGGATCCGGTACGCCGCGTGCCCGTCATAGAAACGTTCCACGCTTAAAAACAATTGTTCCGCTCCGGCTTCGGAGGCTACCGCCTCCTCCAGTTCTTTCAGGGTCACTGCGTTTTCCATGGAAAACTGTGCAACTCGAACACGTGTCAGCGACTGCATACAGGCGCCGACGCCGAGTTTCTCACCGATATCGTGGATCAGGGTCCGGATATATGTTCCTTTCGAGCAGTGCACGCGCAGTTTCACCAGCACTCCGTCCCTTTCCAAAACATCCAGTTTGTAGATCGTTACAGGACGCGCCTGACGTTCCACCTCAATGCCTCTGCGGGCCAGATCCACAAGTTTCTGTCCGTTGACCTTTAACGCACTGTACATGGGCGGAATCTGGCTGTACGGGCCTGTAAACGCCATGCAGGCGGCATTGACCGCGTCATCCGACAGTTCACGGCATGTTTTCTCGTCCGTCTGCCGTAAAACACTTCCCGTCATGTCCTGGGTATCCGTCACGATGCCCAGGCGCATCACGGCCTCGTAGACCTTATCATGGTCCGTCAGAAACTCACAGAGCTTCGTCGCCTCCCCGACGCAGACAGGCAAAACGCCGACCGCATCCGGATCCAGCGTCCCGGTATGGCCGATCTTACGTGTATGCAGGATGCCTCGCATCTTCGCGACAACATCGTGGGAGGTAAAGCCCTTCTCTTTGTAAATGTTGATGATACCCTGATATTCCATATCACTCTTCATCTAAGGTAGTCTCTTCCTCGTCGGAGCGGTCGGGCATCTGCGCCATGACCTCTTCGATCTTATGGGACATCGTTACGCCGTAAGCGATCGATGTGTCCGCGATGAAACGGATCTCCGGCGTGTTGCGGAGGTTCACCGTATGAGCCAGGCGGGTGCGCACGAAGGGCGCAGCGCTCTTTAAGCCTGCCATCGTCTCCTTCAGCGCATTCTCGTCTCCGAGCACGCTGATGTACGCCTTGCAATATTTCAGGTCCGGAGTGACCTCGACCGCGGTCACGCTCGTCATCGGGCTGATGCGCGGATCTTTGATCTCACTGCGGATGATATTGCTCAGTTCTTTCATCACTTCCCCGTTGATCCGGGTAGCTTTATTACTGTTTCTTCTCAAATGTCTCTCTCTTTCCGCAAAGCATCGCGCTTTGCAAAGCAGGCTTTCGCCTTACGCGAAAGCCCGTTTTGGATTACTATCTCGGTACTTCTACCATGATGTAGCCTTCGATCGTATCCTCGACTGCCACATCGTTAAACTTCTCAAATACCATACCGCATTCGAAGCCTTCCTTGACTTCCTTTACGTCGTCCTTCATACGCTTCAGGGATGCCAGCTCGCCCTCGTAGATCTTCTCGTCTCCGCGGAAAATGCGGATCTTGCAGCCACGTGTGAACGAACCGCTCTTTACGTACGAACCTGCGATCACGCCGATGCCGGAAGCCTTGAATAGCGCACGGATCTCGCCGTGGCCGATGACTTTCTCCTCGTAGATCGGCTCGAGCATACCCTTCATGGCAGCTTCCACGTCTGCGATCGCCTGATAGATAATGCTGTACAGCTTGATGTCGACTTTCTCACGGTCGGCAACGGACTTCGCCATGACATCCGGACGAACGTTGAAACCGATGATGATCGCGTTCGATGCGGAAGCCAGGGAAACGTCGGATTCGTTGATGGCACCGACACCGCTGTGGATGACCTTTACAACAACTTCCTCGTTGGACAGCTTCATAAGGGACTGCTTAACGGCCTCAACGGAACCCTGAACGTCCGCCTTGATGATGAGGTTGAGTTCCTTAACATTGCCCGCCTGGATCTGTGAATACAGACCATCCAGCGTCAACTGCATCTTCGTGTTGTCGAGCAGTTTCACCTTATTCTGGGCAATGAATGTCTCGGCAAAATGTCTGGCCTCTTTATCGGTGTTCGTCGTGATGACGATCTCACCTGCATTCGGAACGTCGTTCAGACCCAGGATCTCAACAGGCGTCGAAGGTGTTGCGACTTCGAGCTTGCGGCCCTTATCGTCCATCATCGCGCGGACCTTACCATAGCAGGAACCGACGGTAACATTGTCACCGACATGCAGGGTACCCTTCTGCACCAGAACGGTCGCAACGGGACCTTTGCCTTTATCCAGTTTTGCTTCGATGACGAGACCACGGACTCTGCGGTTCGGGTTCGCCTTCAGTTCCTTCATATCGGCAACGAGGAGGATCATCTCCAACAGTTCGTCGATGCCCTGACCGGTCTTTGCGGATACCGGCGCGAAGATGGTGCTGCCGCCCCAATCCTCGGGAACCAGTTCATATTCACTTAACTCCTGCTTAACGCGCTCGATGTTTGCGCTCGGCTTATCGATCTTATTGATTGCAACGATGATCTCTACGCCGGCTGCTTTCGCGTGGTTGATCGCCTCAATGGTCTGCGGCATGACACCGTCATCCGCGGCTACTACAAGGATCGCGATATCGGTAGACTTCGCGCCGCGCATACGCATTGCGGTAAATGCTTCATGTCCCGGCGTATCAAGGAAGGTGATCATACGATCGTTGATGCCGACCATATATGCACCGATGTGCTGTGTGATACCACCTGCCTCGCGGGCGATCACATTTGTGTTTCGGATGCAGTCCAAAAGGGAAGTCTTACCATGGTCAACGTGACCCATAACGCAGACGACCGGAGGACGGGGAACGAGGGTATCCTCGGGATCTACGGTGTCACGAAGCATCTCTTCGATGACATCGACTTTTTCCTCATGCTCGCAGATGATCTCGTAATCGATCGCGATCTCTTCCGCCTGCTCGAAGGTCAGATCACTGTTAATGGTGAAGATCTGTCCCTTCAGGAACAGTTTTTTGATCAGAGCCGCGGGCTGGATCTTCATCTTTTCAGCCAGATCGCTGACCGTGATCGTATCCGGAACGGTGATCACTTTGATCTTCTCTTCTTCTTTTGCCTGTTCGGGCTTCTTCGGGCCTACGGACTTCATCTTGCTGAGGTTCTTGATGTTCTCCTCTTTGCGGATGCCGGTTCCGTACTGTTTGCTCTTCTCGCGTGTCTCACGCTCTTTTTTATTGGTCGCCTTACCTCCGCGCATCTCCGTCTTCGTCTGGCCGAATCCCATTCCGCCGGAGGAGGAAGATGTCTTACGCGCTGCCGGCTTACGATTGTTGTTGTTCTCGTAATCGGCGTCCTTATCCTTGTTGAATCCTTCATCTTTGCCGAAACCAGCGTTACGGTAATCCGGACGTCCGCCCTGAGCGTTCTGTCCGAAACGATTGCCCTGCGGGCGACCGCCCTGGCCAGGAACGCCTGCTCCGGGTCCTCTGCGCGCGCCGTTTCTGTCCGTCGATCCTTCCGGGCGACCGGCAAATGCTCCGGTCCTCTGGATGGTAGGACGACCCTGACCGTCTTTGCGGAAATTACCGCCTTCCTGTCTCGGACGACCATCTCCGCGCTGCGGTCTCTGCTCGCCTCTCGCAGGACGAACGACCTTCGTTTTCGGTGTCTCAACCGGAACCTCGATCTTCGCAACAATGACCTGGTCAGCGCTGCGGATCTCATTGGCCAGCTCACCGGTCTTCACGGGCTGTGCTGCCTTTGCAGGCTCCTTTTTCTCTTTAACGGGCGCCTTCTCTTCTTTAGCCTCCGTTGCGGCAGGCGCTGCAACAGGAGCTGTCGTCTCAACAACCGCATCCTCTGCATTGACCTTTACAGCGGGCTTCTCCGTCTTTGCGGGCGCTGCCTGCTCGGCAACGGGAGCCACCGCCTTCGGAGCCTTTACGGGCTCTTCGGCTTTCTCCGTCACCTTTTTCGCCGTCGGGCGTGTGCTCTTCGCAACATCCGTCTTCAGATTCTGCGGGCGAACGACCGTAGCATACTTCGTAGTGCTGTGCTGCGGGCGAACGACCGTTGCATAACGTTTCTTTTTAGCGCCGTCTTCCGCAGCGGGAGTCGCTTTTGCTTCCTCAGCTGCCGGCGCTTTCTTTATTTCTTTTTTATCCTTATCGTTGATCTCTGCCATATATTTCCTCCGTTACTGTTGATCCGTTGTGAAATAGTTTATGATCGTACGGGCAATGCCTGCATCATTGATACTAATGACCGCACGCGTTTCACTCCCGATCGCCTTCCCAAGTGTTGCCATGTCAAATCGCTCATAAAGAGGTACCTGATAAAACGTCGTTTTATCACGAAATCGCTTCTTCGTGTTTGCGGATGCTTCTTCGGATACGATGACGACCTTCGCCTTGCCGCCGCGGATCGATTCCTCTACGAGGAACTCTCCCGACGCCAGTTTGCCGGCCTTCTTCGCTATGCCCAGCATTGACAATATCTTTTTATCCAAGCGTATCCATCTCCTTTTCCAGAGCCGAAAAGATCTCTTCGGAAATGTTCGTCTTCAGCGAGCGGTTCAATCCTTTGTTTTTATGCGCCGCCTTCAGGCACTCGGGATTCTTGCAGATATAGGCCCCGCGTCCGTTTTTCTTTCCGGTCGCATCCAGCAATATCTCGCCTTCCGTCGTAAGAACGACTCGTATCATTTCCTTTTTCGGTTTCATCTCCCCGCAACCGACACACACGCGGAGCGGGATCTTTTTAACGATCTGTTTTGCCACGAATGCTTTCTCACCTCTTTAATGATCTGCTTTGATCATTCCTCTTCGTTCTCGGAGGTCTCCTCGGAAGCTTCAGAAGCCTCCTCATATTCCTCATCTTCGTCGTAGTATTCTTCTGCGCCTTCTTCGCCCTCTTCGAATTCGCTGTAGCCTTCGTACTCTTCGCCGTCATAGCCCAGCTCTTCGAACAGGCCGCTTTCCTTCGCCTGTGTCTCGGACTTGATGTCGATCTTGTAACCGGTCAGTCTCGCAGCGAGGCGGGCGTTCTGGCCTTCCTTACCAATGGCCAATGAAAGCTGATAGTCAGGAACGATGACGATGGCGTCACGCTCTTCCTCATCGGCCCAAACACCGATGACCTTTGCAGGACTCAGCGCGTTCTCGATAAGCAGCGCAGGGTTTTCGTTCCAGTTGATGATATCGATCTTCTCGCCGTTGAGTTCATTGACCACAGCGTCGATACGCGCACGCTTCAGGCCGATGCATGCGCCGATCGGATCTACATTCGGATCGTTGGACCAAACGGCCATCTTCGTACGGGAACCTGCCTCACGGCTGATCGCCTTGATCTCAACGATACCGTCACGGATCTCGGTAACCTCGTTCTCAAACAGACGCTTTACGAGCTCCGGATGGGAACGGGAAACGGTCACACGCGGTCCGCGGGATGCATCCTTGACCTCAACAACATAAAGTTTGATTCTCTGACCCGGGCGGTACACCTCACCCTTCGGGATCTCGGATGCCTTCAGGTTTGTCTCGATCTTACCGAGATTGATGTTGACATCCTCTTTATCTTTCACATAGTGCTGCACGATACCGGTGATGAGATCCTTCTCCTTTTCGTAGTACATCTCGAACAGGTTCTTTCTTTCTTCTTCACGCAGTTTCTGAATGATGACATTTTTAGCTTCGCCCGCAACGATACGGCTGAAGTTTTTGGATTCCTTCTGGTCGCGGAAGATGTCTCCCAGTTCTACGCCGGGATCCTTCTCTCTCGCTGCCGCGAGCGAGATCTCGCAGGTCGGATCGGTCACAGTCTCAACGACCGTCTTTTCAACCCAGACACGAAGTTCGCCGGTCTCGCGGTCGATGGTTACGAAAACATTGTCAGCCTTTCCGAAGTTTTTGCGGCATACACCGAGCAGGGACTGCTCCACTGCATCCAGAATGACTTCCTTCTTAAATCCTTTTTCTTTCTCAAGCTGCTCGAGAGCTTCGATCAACTCTCTACTGTCCTTGTTCTCTTTGGTTTCTTTTGCAGCCTTTCTCATTTTTATCGTATCCTCCTATTCTGTATAAAAAGTATGTATTGTTTTCTGTCTACCATTCGATCGCCTGACGGATCAGTGCGATCTCTTTTCTTTGAAACGTGCGCTCTTTGGTATCGGAAAGCGCTATGGTCACGGTCTCGTCATCATAAGAGACCAGGGTTCCCGCAAAATCTTTGGTCTTCTGTGCCTTACTTTTCTTCGCCTTCGGATCTGCCTCGTCGGCATCCGCATCGACCGGAACGGGCTTATAGAGTTTGATCTCCACGTCTTTACCGACGTTCCGAGCGAAATCCTTCGGTTTTACCAGCGGACGACCCAAGCCGGGCGAACTCACTTCCAGGATGTAATTATCCTCGATCGGGTCCGTCTCGTCGAGTTTGTCGCTGACATAGCGGCTGACCGTTTCACAGTCATCGATGGTGATACCGCCCTCTTTGTCGATGTAGTAGCGCAGGTAGTAGTTCCCGGCTTCCTTGACATATTCGACGTCCACCAGCTCAAAATGATTCTCGGCAATGGCCGGGGCTACCAGCTCTTCGGCCAATGCAACGATGTCTTCGGATTTTTTCATTTGAAATCCCTCTTTTGTAATCTGATCAACAAATGCTCTTCAGGCTGTTTTAGCAAATAGAAAAGTGGGCTTTGCAGCCCACTTAACATACTCACTATAACAACTGTAACGAAGTTTAGCATACTTTTTTCGCAAAATCAATACCTAAATCGAAATTTTTTCGAAAAACCTGCAAATTACTTCAATCAAACCTCCTGTTATGCCTACGTGAGAATCTACAGAATATCTTATCAGTCCAGATCGTGACCGCAGTGCGGGCAGCCCTTCCACGGATTTGAAAGATAAAGATTTAGTCTTATACCCGTGGTATACAATTTCTCTCCGCAATAGGGACACCGAAAACAAAAAAACACGAGGAGGCGTGCTCCGATACAAATAAAACAAAAGAACACTGCCGGAACCACATACCATTCTGTACCTGCATTCGGATTCCTTAAACCGATACAAAAAGGGATGATACAAAGTAGCGCCAGTACATTCAACACCCAGTAGATGATATATGTTTTCTTTAAGCTCATATCTCTCTTCCTCAAAAAACACATCCACGAACGGGTTCGCGGATGTGTTTTATCAAAATCAATATACGTAAGTAACGAGATTACTCAACATCCGTATTCGGATCAACGGTCACTTTCTCAACGGTGGCAGCAGCCTTAACAGCGTTTACCATTTCCGGAGAAGCATTGATCGTTACGTTGCGGTTTACCTGAGCATCGTAGCCCTTCGCCTTTACGAGGTCTGCAAGGTCAACGCCGGTTACTTCCTTCATGGACTCGAATACCTGCGCCATAACGCCGGTAACATTGCCCGCAACGCTTGTAACACCATTGCCGCTGCCGCTGTCCATGATCATGATCTTATCGATCTGGCTCAGAGGCTCAGCGATCTTACCTGCAACATCCGGAAGAACACGGATGAGCATCTCGGCAACTGCAGCGCCGGTGTACTGCTGATAAGCCATAGCCTTTTTGGACATTGCTTCTGCTTCTGCGATACCTTTTGCACGGATCGCTGCAGCTTCTGCCATACCACGCTGGCTGATAACGTCTGCTTCTGCCTGACCAGTAGTCTTAATAGCCTCAGCGTCTGCGATCGCCTTGATACGCTTTGCTTCTGCCTCTGCAGCCGCAAATTTCTTACGAGCCTCTGCTTCCGCTTCTGCCTCGGCGATCTTACGATACTTCTCAGCATCTGCGATGGTCTGTGCTTTTTCCTTGTCGGCCAGAGCGGGCTCTACAACTTCTGCACGAAGGCTTTCCTTCTTGCGCTCAGCCTGCTTTGCGGCAAGTTCGATATTCTTCTGCTCTTTTGCGATCTGGATCTGCACCTGAGCAGCTTCGATGTCTTTCTGACGCTCCTGACGCATGAGTTCTACGTCGAGAGCTGCAGCAACGACTTCCTTCTCGGTGATATTCTTCTGAATATCGTATGCGGAGTCAGCCTTTGCCTTTGCTGCCTGCTGCTCCTGCATGTAAGCAGCTTCCTGAACGGCTTTCGCCTTTGCAGCTTCACTGATCTCGGTCTCTGCCTGCAATCTCGCCTGCTCACCGGCTCTTCTCGCCTTAGAAGTCTCGATCTGAGCCTCGCGGTTAGCCTCTGCCTTCGCGATCTCAGCGTCCTTCTTCTTCTCAACGATCTGCTTAACACCGAGTGCCTGGATATATCCGTTGGAGTCGTTGATATCCTTAATGGTGAATACCTTTACCTCGAGACCCATTTCCATGAGCTCGGTACCAACAACTTCCTGAACCTTAGCGGAAAATGTCTCACGATCACGGTAGATCTCTTCTACGGTCATCGTGGAAACGATCTCACGAAGTTTACCTTCAAGGACGTTAGTAGCTGTATTACGAATGGAACGCTCGATCTCGGCCTCATTCTTACCGGTAAACTGCTCGATCGCGTTGAAGATCGCGTTCGCCTCATTCTTAACCTTAATAACTGCGGTGCCGACTACGGCGATCGGAACGCCCTGGGATGACATACTCTCATCGGTGGTAACATCCAACTGAATATTACCGAGGGAGATCATATCGACACGTTCCAAAACGGGGATCACAAGTCCGCCGCCACCAGTGATGATACGTTTCTTAAGACCGGTAACAACCGCTGCTCTGTCCTGCGGAACTTTTCTCCACATGGACAAAATGATGGAAAGGATGATCACGATACCGATCGCTACGATCACGCCGATGATCAAGCCCTTCGGGATCTCAAACGAAGTTAATGTTAACATTTTATTCCTCCTGTTAAGTTAAATGATCCGATATGGTTATCGGAGAATGATTTGTTTCCGGGACTTATTCGTCCCCCAGGCGATATTTTTCAGCCATGTCCTTCGGCCGGACGATGACTTCGTTTTTCTCGACCCGTACGATGGTCACGACGGAACCCTGCCGGATGACCTGTGTAGGATTATCCGCCTTTGCGGGATAGTTTGTCGTGATACCGTCAAATGTGGTAACACTGACCGAACCGAAACCGCCGGCAATGATCGTATTTACTACGTGGCCGTCACAACCGACCAGATCCTCACGGGAGATCGTGGTATGTTCCACTTTTCGAAGGGTTCGAATAAAACTCTGGATGATGACTGCTCCCACATATCCGACTGCCACCGCGATAAGTACGACCATCCATAACTTCAATGAGCCGTCCAGGATCTTACCCATGGCGCCGAATAGCATAAGGCCGACGCAGATGCTGTGGATCGATGCCGGTAAAAGTGATATGGAAATATCACCGATATCAAAGCCGAAATCGAAGCCCATATCAGGGCCATCGCCGTCTGTGTCAACGGAAGCGTCAAATATTCCGCCGAGTATCAGCGTTATCAACGGTATCGAAAAGCCTACAACGATACATATCGTATATACCGTATCCATGAAGCTCCCTCCTTCCTTGCGGCAGATCGTTTCATTAACGTTTGTAATTACGATATTATGATCGTAAGCGAGATCCGTATAACAGAACCCGCTTACCGGAAAACGTTATCGCAAAACATCCGTTTTTTCCACCCGCAATCGTATTATATCAGATTACGGCCGGATGTTTATTACTTTTTTCTTTCGGATTTCGCACAAATATAGTCTTTTGCGACTAACATTTCTGCGCAAAGGACCGCACCGCCGGCAGCACCGCGCAGAGTGTTGTGGGACAGGCCGACAAACTTCCAGTCATAGACCGTATCTTCACGCAGACGGCCGACACTTACGCCCATGCCCTTCTCGTAGTCAACGTCCAGAGCGACCTGGGGACGGTTGTCTTCTTCCAGGTACTGGATGAACTGCTTCGGAGCGCTGGGCAGTTCGAGTTTCTGCGGCTCGCCGGAAAATGCGAGCAACTTCTCGATGAGCTGTTCCTTCGTTACTTTCTTCTTAAACTTTACGAAAACGGCTGCGGTATGTCCGTTCAGGACCGGAACGCGGATGCACTGGCATGTGATCACGGGACTTGTAGCCGGAACGATCACGCCGTCTTTTACCTGACCCCACAGACGCAGAGGCTCCTTCTCGCTCTTCTCTTCCTCACCACCAATGTACGGGATGATATTGCCCACCATCTCAGGCCAGTCTTTGAAGGTCTTACCGGCGCCGGAGATCGCCTGATAGGTCGTAGCAACCACTTCATAAGGCTCGAACTCCTTCCATGCTGTAAGAACCGGAGCATAGCTCTGGATGGAGCAGTTCGGCTTTACGGCAATGAAACCGTACTTTGTGCCGAGACGCTTCTTCTGCGCAGCGATCACCTCGAAATGCTCAGGGTTGATCTCCGGAACTACCATGGGAACGTCGGGTGTCCAGCGATGTGCGCTGTTATTGGAAACGACCGGTGTCTCGGTCTTCGCATAAGCTTCCTCGGCTGCGGCGATGGCTTCCTTTGTGCCCTCGTAAGCGCTGAATACCATATCGACCTGAGAAGCGACCTTCTCCACTTCATCTACGTTCAAAACGACCAGTTTCTTAACTGCCTCCGGCATCGGGGTATCCATCTTCCAACGATCGCCGACGGCTTCCTCATATGTTTTACCGGCGGAACGAGGGCTCGCTGCTACCGCAACGACCTCAAACCAGGGATGCTCTGCCAGGATGGAGATAAAACGCTGTCCTACCATACCCGTAGCACCCAAAACGCCGACTTTTAATTTTTTGTTCAATTTCTTCATAATGTCCTCCAATTCCGATGTCCACCGTGAAAAAGCAAATTTCCGTCTCACACGGACAATCTTCTATTTGATGTTCGACTACGGCAAATACCTCTAAAACGTAAGATAGTAGCGAAGAGAAATCTCTCGCTACTATCCGATAAGAAGCTCCTGGGGGGACTCGAACCCCCGACCTGCGCATTACGAATGCGACGCGCTACCAGCTGCGCTACAGAAGCAACCATATATTTCAGGCAATCTGCCGTGTCATCTTAAAGATGACTTACGTTATGTTAACACATCAAATAGGGTATGTCAAGCATTTTTTTGCCTGTTTTCCTTGAATTTTCTGCTCAGTATCAGAAAGCAGATCAGATGTACGCTAAACGTCAGGGCCCACGATAGCGGATACGTAATGTAGATCATGCTTGCATTGTGAAAACGAGGGATCGGGAACACGGTCCACAGCCAGATCAGGCGCAGGAAGCAGGCGCCGATCAGCGATACAATGGTAGGCATGATCGAATAACCCATGCCGCGGATCGAACCTACACAGACATCCATCATGCCGCATAACAGATACGTCGACATGATCATCCACAGACGCACCATACCGGCATCCACGATCTCCGGATTTCCCGAATAGATTCCCAGCAAAGGGCGCCCGAAAAACAGCGCTATGTAGCCGAGGACCGTACCCACCGTGATCACGCTGGCTTCCACGGTCCAAAAGATGGGCCGTATCCGGTTTTGCTTTCCGGCGCCGAGGTTCTGACTCGTAAATGAGATCGCCGCGTGATGGAAGGCATTCATGGATACATAGACAAAGCCCTCGATATTCATTGCGATGGAATTGCCCTCGATGACCAGGTCGCCCAGATCATTGACCGAAGACTGGATCACCACGTTCGCCAGGGAAAAGATCACGCCCTGAAAACCGGCCGGCAGACCGATACGGGCGATCCTTTTCAGTCTGGACAGATCAACATAGGGATGCAGGATGTCAAAGTGCAGTTCCCCTTTCTCTCTCACCAGACAAAGCACGACCAGGACCGCGGACAATGTCTGCGACAGAATGGTCGCCAGCGCAACTCCGGCCACATCCATTTGAAATACGATGACAAACAGCAGGTTCAGGCATACATTGAGTGCGCCCGAGATCGTCAGGTAGACCAGCGGACGCCGTGTATCCCCGACCGAACGCAGGATCGAACTTCCGAAATTGTAGACCATCATCGAAGGCATACCTAGGAAATAGATCGTCAGGTAGATGACTGCCTTATCCAGGATCGCATTCTTCGCGTTCATCAGGACCAGGATCGGGCGGGCAAACGTCACGCCGACGATGGCCAGAACGATCCCCGAGATCAGACTGATGCACATGGAGGTCTGAATGGTATCCTTCAGTTTTTTGTTTTGTTTGGACGCAAAATAACGCGCGACCAAAACGCCGGTGCCTACGGAAAGCCCGACGAAAAGATTGGTCAGCAGGTTGATCAGCGATCCCGTACAGCCGACGGCGCCGAGAGAGGAATCTCCCGCGTACTGTCCGACCACCACGATGTCGGCAGCATTAAATAATAGTTGCAAGATGCTCGAAAGCATTAACGGGATCGTAAACTTAATGATATTCGGCAGCAAGGGGCCGTTCAACATGTCGACCTTTCCGTTCCTGCCCGTTTTATATTTTTGATCCATCATTCTGTTCTATTTGGTCAAAAATGACCAGTCCATATTCCAATATTCGCCGTAAACGCCCGGCGTCAGTTTCTTCCACGTCTCACGGTCGCAATCGACCTTAAAGTGGTACTGCCCTTCGGAATCAAACCGGATGTACTCTCCGTTCTTCATGACTTCGCAGAGCGCGTTTTTCTTCAAATATTGTTTCTTCCACTGCTCGACAAACACTTCCGGCAGCAGGAAGTCATCATAACAAAAATAGGTCGGATAATACCCGTCGACGCAGGATGTCAGATCCACCGTAAAGAAGAAATTCCGCACGCGGCCGATGATATACGGCACATCGTCCACATAGGAAGTCACCCATTCTCCGTAGATCTTCTGATCCTTAAAGGCATCCATCACGTAGACAAAACTCTCCTCGCCGTACATTTCGCAGGTATTCTCAAACAGACGGCGGCAGGTCGTCTCATGCATCCAGTAAAAATCCGCCTTATACTCCGCGTTCAGGGACAGAACAAAATCGCCGCCAACGTAGATCCCCAGAAGAGTTTGTCCGGTTTCGCCCTCTGCCTTCATATCGGTAAAGCGCACCAGATCGCCGACCCGCACCTGATCGCGGCCGACTTCGATTCCATAGGTCTCGATCTCTTCCGCCGTATACGGCAGTCGTATCCCGTACTTCCCATAGATCGCGCGAACGAACAAAGCCGAACGCTGCCGCAACGTGAGTTCATTTCCGTTCAATGCCATCGCAGAAAATGGATCGGTCTTCTCCGGTTTGTAGGCGACCGAAAGATATTTGAGCGCGGAAACAAGCGGTTTCTGACCGGACAATGCTTTACTTGAGGCCACGCCGACCTCACAAGCGTTGTTGCCGTCCTTCATGCCGGCAGCAGCCGTTACGATCACATCACAAGACAGACCGTCATAGGTGATCGTGAACATATTGTCACCGACTTCCAAAAGCTTATACAGGTCCGCATTCCATCCCGAAGGGTTCTCTTCGAGGATCTCCTCTCCCTGCATCACGCGAACTAATAGATCTTGGATCTCTACACGCTCCCTCTCGAAACGCTCGGGACCCACATAGGTGACCGTAAGTACGCGTGGCTCGGTCTCGGGCTCGGTCTTCACCTCTTCGGTCGTCTCCGGAGCCGTTGTCACTGGATCCGTGATTTCGGTCGTCTTCGTATCCGGCAGGGTCGCTTCTGTATTATCCACAGAAAAAGAAGGCCCCTCCATAGAAGCGGCTGTCGTCCCGGCGATCCCCGGCGTATCCGGCTCCGTCGCCGGATCCTGCCCGCTCTTACAGGAGCATATTCCGGTTAAACATATGAGCAAACACAGGATACTGACAACTCTTCGCAAAGAAAGGTCCCCCTTTTTTATCTGCCTTGATAGTTGGAAAGTTTCGTATAGGCCTGCGCGGACCACTGACTCTCGGGATCGATCGCGATCAGTTTATTCAGGCACTCGCGCATGGCATTGATATCCCCGACCGATTCATAACTGAGAGCCAGGTAATAAAGCACGGGCTCCGAATCCGGCTTCAGGGTATTGGCCTGTAACAGGTACTGGATGGAACGCTCATAATCGAGCTGGTCCCGATACCGCAATCCGCAGTAATACAAACGGTACCACATCTCCTCATGCATATCGTCTTTGATCGCGCGGTATGCCTCGGCGTAGACCTTGTCTCCGGATTGGGAGTCGAGATCCAGATAGGCATTCATCGCTTTCAGGTAATCCTCATCAACGTACATCTTCATGACGCCGATCAGGTTCTGATAGTCTTCGATCTGTTTCCGGAGTTCCGCAATGGTCTCCGTAGCGGTCGATGCCGCATTATCGCGTTCATTGACACTTCGTTCCAGTCTCGCGACTTCGTCCTGCAGGTTCGAATTATCGGTCTGCAGACGCATGATCTCCGTCCGCAGGTTCGAGACCTGTGTAATACTGTCGGTCAGCATGGCCCGCGCCTCACCCTGCTCGATCCTTCGCACCGAAGGCACGACGATAAAATAGATGAGCAACGCACCGAGCAGAAAACCGATCGCGATATACATCGCGTAGACAACATAAGAACTGTATTCCCGGATCGCAGAGGTCGGGGTAATGACTCCGTCCTCCTCGGAAGCGAAACGCCCTTTTACCACGTCGGACAGGGACGTATCGTTCTTGCGGGCTTCATTGATCTCTTCCAGATACCGGATCGTCGTAGAATCGCCGCAATCGATGGCCGCGCAACGCTTCAACAAACGCTCCGCCTTCGTGTAAGCCCCGTCCTGCATGTACAAAAGCGCAAGAAGCTGGTAGGCCTTAACATTGTTGTACGGTTTGGAAACGATCCGCTTCAGCGACAGCAGCGCCAGATCGCGGCTTCCGACTTCCAGATAATGCAGGGCATTATTATACCGATGCAGGTTCGCCGACAAAGCCTTCTGCGTCGACTCCACCTGTTTCAGGTAGCCGTCGGCGGGATTATCTTTGTCATTCAGATTCTTACTGATGACCCATTCCCGCAACGCGAAAACCAATTCGCCGAGTTCATAATAAACCAGCCCGAGGAGATTTCGCGCTTCGTAGTGTTTCTTATTCAGATTTAAACATTGGTGCAATGCCGTCAGCGCTCCGGTCAGATCCCGTCGCTTCGCGCGCTCCAGTCCCAGATTGTAATACAAGTTCGACGTTTGAATGATCTCTCGATACAACCGGATATCGGTACCACATGTCAGGCAGACGTCCTGCTTCGACAGCTTCGCTCCGCATATCAAACATTCCATGCTTTACTCCTTATCGGTCGCATCCTTCAAGATCCTGGCTAATATATCCGTAACATCCACCAACGGCGTGTTCTTTATCGTCTCCTCAGTATCTTTTAACTCGAGGCTGGGCTTGAATTTCGCAAGCTCCTCTTCAAAATTCAACATGTGAAAAACCTCCGCGGAAAGTTTACATTTTATTATACTTGTTTATCGGGGAAAATGCAAGTCTGTAAACAAAGAAGCCGCGTTGCAGGGAAACCCTGCAACGCGGCTATATCAATTCTTCAGGCTTTTCTCGATCGCCTTCGTGTAGATCTTCTTCGCGAGCCTGTAGCACTCTTCGTTATAGGACGCGAGGTTTTCCATCATGACGCCGTTATTGACCTCGAGGATCATGTAGCGGTCATCGTAGGTGCGGATCACGTCGCAGGAAACAAAACGGAGTTTGAATGCATCCGTGACCTTACCGGCCAGTTCGACCGCTTTTGCAGCGGCGGCTGCATCCTCTTCGGAAACAGAGTTCCCTTTTGAGACCGGATATAAGATCTCCGGCGCTGCTCCCTGCCCCAGATTATGCTTCCAGGACAGTACGTAACTCTCCCCTTTCTTCGGCACATAAGAGCCCTTCTTATGCTTTTTGTCGCCATGCTCGAAATCGTAAGAAACGGTCTCTCCGGAAAGCAACCGGTCGGCAAATGCGGGATCTTCCGCCACTTTCATCGAGAGCAGTTCCTGCACGCTGTGCTCACCGTCTCCGGTCAGCTGCGGACGGCACTTACGAAATACGACCGCAGGTTTTCCATCCATCATAATACAGCGCAGTTCATCGCGGATCGGAATATACGGGGAAATGCACATCGAGGGCGCCTCCGCGTAGATACAATGCGCAGCATACTCGAGTTCCTTCTGCGTTTGTGCAATGAAGACCAGATGTCCGCCGGTGCCCTGATTGTCCTTGCAGACGACCTTCTTATATTTCTTTAGAAGCGCCGCCATATCGGCATAAGAACCGGTATCGCCGAAGATGTACTCAGGATGCGCCGGCGACATAAAACAGGTATGGGGCACACAGGGGATCCCCAGATGCTCCATCATATCCGCTGCGATCGACTTATCCTTGCAGACCGCGGCCTGCGCCGCCAGGTCAAGACCAAACTGATATCCGAATATGAATGCTTTTTTATCGTCCTTCGTCAGAAGAAACGCCCAGTCACCGGAGAAACCGGTGCAGGTAATGCCTTTCTCCTGACAGATCTCTTTGATCAATTTCACAAATGTATTCATAGTTCTCCTGTTTACGGCATCTCCAGTGTCTCCGGAGGGATCACCTCGGCGATGACCTGTTTTACGAACTCGGTGTCACTGTAAGGGATCTTTACGCCGCCGATCTCCTGATAGGTCTCCTGACCCAGATCGATGATGGCGATCAGATCGCCCTCCTGTACGTGTTCGATGGCATAGCGAATCGCCTTCTTCCGGTTGGGAATGACGACATAATTGCCTTTCGTCAGTTTCAATCCCTGTGCTATGGTCAGGAAGATGTTTTCAAACGTCTCAAAGCGGTTGTGTCCGGACGTCACGATGGACAGATCCGCCAGTCTGCCACAGGCCTCTCCCATCTCAAATCTTCGGGACAATGCACGATTGCCGTCGGCGGAGAAAACGCAGACCAGACGTTTCGGAAGGAAGCGACGCAGGGAAACCAGCAGGTTTCGCGTGCTGTAACCGTTATGCGCGAAATCGACACATACGGAAAAACGGGTGCTCTGGTAGACCATATCCAGACGGCCGGGCACATGAATGCGGCTGAGTGTCTCGATGATCGTCTCATAGGAAACGCCCATCAGACGTGTGACCGTGATGGCGGCCATGGCATTGCCCACCTGATACAGACCCGGGAAATTCACATCCACAGAGGCAGCCGGTGATGCCTGGGCATCCTTCTCATAAACGTCCATGTGGACCATGGGACGGAACCGGTCGGAAGTCTCGTAGATATTGTCGGCATAAAACAATGCCTGCTCGTCCTCCGACAAAACCAGCTCCGCAGGCTTCGGTCCCGTGCCGAAAAAGACGGTATTCTTGATGCCTCGGCCGCGGATCTCCGCGAGGAACGCATCCAGATGCTGCGAATCGTAGCAAACGATGGGCTGACGCGCAACATCCATCAGCATGCTCTTGAAGTGCAGATATTCTTCAAAACTTTTATGTTCGATGGGACTGATATGGTCACCCTCAACGATATTCAAAAACAAAGCATAGTCAAATGTGATGCCGGCGATACGTTCCATCATGATGCCGGCCGAGGAACACTCCACGACAGCGCACTCGCATCCCGCTTTTACAAAGCCGTCGAGGATGCGGAACAGTTCATCGGAGTCGGGTGTCGAGTTCGGAAGCTCCTCCATCTGTCCGTCGACGATGGCCCCGCTGGAACCGACACTTCCGCACTTATGCCCGGCGGCGTTAAGGATCTCCGAGATCATGTGGGTGGTGGTCGTCTTACCTTTGGAGCCGGTCAGCGCGATCATCTTCATCTTCCGATCGGGATGATCATAATAATTCGCGATTAGGAGTGCCTTCGTCTTACGTACATTGTCCGTGGAGACGACGGTCACTCGGGACAATGCGGCAGCGAAGCCTGCATCCCCGTTCTCCTGCGACCGGATCTCCTTCAAAACACGCTCTGTCTGATCTTCTTCTATAACGACAAGCGCCGCGCCGCGCCGGATCACATCACAAATCACGGAATGTGAGTCAAAGCGCACGCCGCGGACGCAAACGTACAGATCGCCGGGTATGATACGGCGATGATCCATTTTTACGGTAACGCCGGTCACTTCCGTCGAAGCGGCCGACG
This sequence comes from Lachnospiraceae bacterium, assembly GCA_017550425.1. Lineage (GTDB taxonomy): Bacteria > Bacillota > Clostridia > Lachnospirales > Lachnospiraceae > UBA1201. The sequence goes on from JAFZPG010000041.1 coordinate 49,423, forward strand.
CTCCCTCATAAACCATGCGGCATTCTATGCCTTGTAGCAGGTTTTCTTTACGCACCGAATACTTCCTCCATCTGATCGTAGAGCTTTCCGAGTCGTTCGTCGGAAAGATCGGTCTCGTTTAATATCGTGTAGCGGTCCGCGCGTGTGCCAGCCGCTTTCTGCCATGCCCCGATGAAGACTTCTTTGGAAATGCCCAGTTTCGACGGGCACACGGGGATCTGATAATCCTTCAACATCTTCGTGATCTTCGCGATATTGCGGTTTTGGAACACGCAGGCGCCGTAGCTTCCGACGGCCACTGCTATGCCATGGGGCAATGAGACCTCATCGGGATAACACTCTTCCAACGCATGACAGAACAAATGTTCGGAACCCGAGGACGGGCGGGAACTGCCTGCGATCTCCATCGCCAGGCCGCCCATGACCAGGGCGTGCGTCAGCATCTTAATGAAATCCTTGCTGTAGATCTCTTTATTCTCATTGTAACAGATGGAATTAAACGCCATCTTCGACATCATATAGGCGAAATCTTCCATCGTGCCGTGTTTCTTCTGAGCTGCGAGTTTCCAGTCGTTGAGCGCCGTGTATTTGCTCACGGTGTCGCCGATTCCGGACAGAAGCTGGTGCTTCGGCGCCGTCAGGATGACATTGGCATCCACGATGACAGCGGCAGGGATGCCGCAGCCGAAGGTCTTCCGGGCCCTGCCTTCGGTCCCGAGGACCGCCATCGGTGAAGCGATTCCGTCGTTGCTCAGCGTCGTAGGCAGGCACAGAAACAGCGTCTTGGAAACAAACGCCGCGTATTTCGCCATGTCCAGGACGGAACCGCCGCCCAGTCCGATGACCAGATTGATATTTTCCACGCAGATATGCTTTGCCAGTTCGACGGCGCTATCAAACGTGCCGGCCGATACCAGATAGACTTCACACTGCTTAAGATCCGCGCAGATATCACGGATCACATTTGCAAAGATATCCTTCAGGTTCCCATCGGTCACGAGGATCGCTTTCCGTTTTTTGATATCGGGAATGCAATCCTTCATGACCTGATCCACGCGGGAAAACACGCCCTCCTCCACGATCAGGTGGTAAGGCAATTGAAATTGCTGCATTGATTACTCCTTCTTATCGGCTTTCGAAGCCTCCGTCTCGTTTGCTTCCTCATTTGAAGCGGGAACTGCCGTAGCGAACAGTTCTTCTTTCTCGGCATCCAGATCGATCAGGATCGAATCGCCCATAGAGATCGAACCTTCGAGGATCAGTTTTGCGGCCAATGTCTCGACGTGCTTCTGCAGGAATCTCTTCAGCGGACGCGCGCCATAGGCAGGATCGTAACCTTCATCGATAACAAACTGTTTCGCCGCAGGCGTCAGTTTGATGACGAGCTGCTTCTCGACCAGTCTCTTATTGACCGATGCAAGCATGAGATCCATGATGCCGGTGATGTTGTCCTTCGTGAGCGGCTTAAAGAGAATGGTCTCGTCCAGACGGTTCAGGAACTCCGGACGGAAGTGCTCACGCAGGTCGTTGTAGACCATTTCCTTCGCTTCTTCGCTGATCACACCATTCTCGTCGATGCCGTCCAGCAGGTACTGGGAACCGATGTTGCTCGTAAGAATGATGACCGTATTCTTAAAATCGACGGTACGGCCCTGAGAGTCGGTCACACGACCATCGTCGAGGATCTGTAAGAGGATATTGAAAACGTCGGCGTGGGCCTTCTCGACCTCATCAAAAAGGATTACCGAGTACGGCTTTCTGCGGACGGCTTCGGTCAGCTGACCGCCCTCCTCGTAACCCACATATCCGGGCGGCGCTCCGATCAGACGGGATACGGAGTGTTTCTCCATGTATTCGGTCATATCGAGACGCACCATGTTGTTCTCATCGTCAAAGAGGTTCTGGGCCAGAGCCTTCGCGAGTTCCGTCTTACCTACACCGGTAGGTCCCAGGAACAGGAAGGAACCGATGGGCTTGCCGGGATCTTTGATGCCGGCACGGGAACGGATGATGGACTCGGAAACCTTCGTCACCGCATCGTCCTGGCCAATGACTCTCTTATGGAGTTCTTCGTCGAGATGCAATGTCTTATTGCGCTCGCTCTCGGTCAGTTTTGTCACAGGAATATTCGTCCAGCGAGATACGATAATTCCAATCTCTTCTTCTGTAACCGCCTCATGGACCAGTGAATAATCGTGGTTCTGCTGCGCGATCTCGGCAGCCTCCAGACGCTTCTGTGCATCCGGCAGTTTACCGTACTGCAGTTCGGCAGCCTTCTCCAGGTTGTATTCCTGCATCGCTGCCTGGATCTGCTTATTGATATCGTCGATCTCTTCACGGATGACGGAAATGGACTCGAGCTGTTTTTTCTCTTCTTCCCATTTCGCCATCTGGGTATTCAGTTCTTCACGCTTCTTCGTAAGTTCCTCGGACAGTTCCGCCAGACGCTCACGGGACAGTTTATCCGTCTCTTTCTTCAGGGCGGCCTCTTCGATCTCCATCTGCATGACCTTACGGGAGATCTCATCGAGATCTGCCGGCATGGAGTCGAGTTCGGTCTTCACCATCGCGCAGGCCTCATCCACGAGGTCGATGGCTTTATCGGGCAGGAATCGGTCGGAAATGTAACGATTGGACAATGTAGCCGCCGCCACGAGGGCACCATCGGTGATCTTTACGCCGTGGAATACTTCGTAACGCTCTTTCAGTCCACGAAGGATGGAAATGGTATCTTCCACCGAGGGCTCATCGACCAGAACGGGCTGGAAACGACGCTCCAGGGCCGGATCCTTCTCGATGTACTGACGATATTCGTCGAGGGTCGTCGCACCGATACAACGAAGCTCACCACGCGCCAGCATGGGTTTCAGCATGTTGCTCGCATCCATGGCGCCGTCGGTCTTGCCTGCGCCTACGATCAGGTGCAACTCATCGATGAACAGGATGATCTGACCTTCACTGTTTTTCACTTCTTCCAGAACAGACTTCAGTCTTTCCTCAAACTCACCACGATACTTCGCGCCGGCAACCAGTGCGCCCATATCGAGAGAGAATATCTTTTTATCTTTCAGTGCCTGAGGAACATCACCGCGCACGATACGCTGCGCCAGGCCTTCGATGACGGCCGTTTTACCAACGCCGGGCTCACCGATCAGACACGGATTGTTTTTTGCCTTACGGGACAATATACGCACGATACGGCGGATCTCTTCATCACGGCCGATGACCGGATCCATTTTCTGCTGACGTGCCTTTTCCACGAGTTCGGTACCGTATTTCTCCAGAGACTCATAGGTCGCCTCAGGATTATCCGTGGTAACACGCTGGTTACCGCGCACGGATTTCAAGGCCATCAAAAAGCCTTCGCGGTTGACCCCGAAGTCACGGAACAATGTTTTGGTATCTCCGGTGCTGTATTTGATGAGTGACAGGAACAGATGCTCGACGGATGTGTAATCGTCGCCCATCAGTTTTGCTTCATCCTCCGCGCTGATGATGACTTTATTCAACGGACCGGAAAAATACACCTGTACGTCTCCGGATACCTTGACCTTCTTCTGAATGATCTCCTCGGTGCGTTGCTGCAAGAGTTTCGGATCGATCGCCATCTTCTCGAGAAGCTTCGCGATCAGACTGTCTTCCTGTGTAAGCAGCGCCAACAGGAAGTGCTCCTGCTCGATCTGCTGGTTCCCGTATTTGTAAGCCAGCTTTTCGCTCTGCTGAACGGCCTCGGTAGACTTTTGTGTGAATCTGCTGATATTCATATACGTCATCTCCTTAGTCTTTCGGATCTCCCTCCCCGGGATATTCCGCTTCCTTTTCTGCAAATTAGCACTCTTCGCCTTCGAGTGCTAATCCCTACTAAAGTTTTACTACATTTTGACCGAAATGTAAAGAGTCTTTTCTTACTTTTTTGGGTCTTTTTCGCTTAATTTATCTTAAAGTCAGACGAAACCGCTTGAACTTTGAAACATTTTCCGATATAATCTTTAATAGAGATATGCAGAGCGTGATCATTGCGTATCGGGAAGGAGAATAAGATTATGTCAAAAGCTACCATGACAGCGGCTGAGCCCGAGATCATCTGGAAAGATCGTAAACATCATATGTGGTTCCCGCTTAGTTTCGATAGATATCGCGTTTCGCAGGATCGTCTCTACACGGAGAAGGGTTTCTTCTCATCCACCTACGACGAGCTTCTGCTCTATCGTGTGATCGACTTGAAGCTTCGCAGAAATCTTCTGCAGAAGATCTTCGGGACCGGTTCCATCACCATTACCGCAAAAGCGGATAATGACCACGATCTGGTCTTAAAGAACATCCGCCGTCCTCTGGCGGTAAAAAACCTGATCTCCGAACTGGTCGAGACGGCCCGTGATAAGAAACGCGTTGTCGGTAAAGAGTTCTTCAGCATGGAGGGCGGCCCGCACATTGACATAGATGGCTCGCTCCTCGGCGATGATCCCGACATCGAGATGAGCGGGGCTTACGACAATGATTATGACGATTGATCGGGCATAGACCCATAAGATAATAACCGCCGGTCGGCACTTGCGTGCCGGTCGGCGGTTTTGTTTTACGCTTCGTCGATCGCTTTACCGATGTCGTTGCGCATGTATTTATTCTCAAAAGAGATCAACTTTGTAGCTTCGTAAGCATTTGCGCGTGCCTGCTTCAGGTCGGGTCCGATCGCAGTCACGCCGAGGACACGTCCTCCGTTCGTCACGATCTTATCACCGTCAAACTTGGAACCGGCATGGAATACGAACTTATCCGTCGCGCCGTCAAAATTCTCCAGGCCTGTGATCTCGAAGCCCTTCTTGTAAGAAACCGGGTAGCCGTCCGATGCCAGAACGACACAGACCGCTGCATTGTCCGCAAAGGAAAGTTCGATCTGATCCAGGGTTCCGTCTACGCAAGCCTCAAACACTTCCATGATGTCGTTCTCCATACGAGGCAGAACGACCTGCGTCTCGGGATCACCGAAACGTGCATTGAACTCAAGAACCTTCGGGCACTCCGGCGTCAGCATCAGGCCGAAGAAGATCACGCCCTTAAACTCGCGGCCTTCAGCTGCCATCGCATCCACGGTCTTCTGGTAGATATGCTCGCGGCAGAATTTGTCGACCTCTTCCGTGTAGAACGGGCTCGGGGAAAATGTACCCATGCCGCCGGTATTCAGGCCCTGGTCGCCATCCTTCGCACGCTTATGATCCTGAGCGCTCGTCATGATGCGGATGGTCTTGCCGTCGCAGAACGACAAGACGGAAACCTCACGTCCGGTCATAAACTCCTCGACAACGATGGTGTCGCCCGCGCTGCCGAACTGACGATCCAGCATCAGCGTCTTCACGCCCTCGATGGCCTCTTCCCGGGTGTTGCAAATAAGAACGCCCTTACCGAGTGCCAGGCCGTCTGCCTTCAGAACGGTCGGGATCGGGCAAGTCTTCACATACTCGAGAGCTGCCTCGGGACTGTTAAACGTCTCATAAGCCGCAGTCGGGATGCCGTATTTCTTCATCAGATCCTTGGAAAATGCTTTCGAACCCTCCAGGATCGCTGCGTTCTTGCGAGGTCCGAAAACGCGGATATTCGCCTCTTCGAACTTATCTACGATGCCGCCGACCAGCGGATCGTCCGGACCTACGATCACAAAATCGATCTTCTCTTCTTTCGCGAAAGCGACCATCTTATCAAATTCCATAACGCCGATCGGCACGCAGGTCGCGATCTTCGCGATGCCCGCATTGCCCGGGGCACAATATAACTTCGTCACGCGCGGACTCTGCGCTACCTTCCATGCGATCGCATGCTCGCGGCCGCCGCCGCCAACGATCAAAACTTTCATCTTATCGTTCCTCCGTTTTCACTGTTTGATACGTACGGTACGTGTTTCGGGATCGACCGAAACCAGGCCGCGGGAAATATATTCGATCGCCTTCGGCAGGATGATCCACTCCGCCTGCTCCATCACACGAAGCTGCAGGCTCTTCGGCGTATCGTCCTGTAAGACTTCAACGGCTTTCTGGAAGATGATGGGGCCGGTGTCGGTTCCTTCATCCACAAAATGTACGGTCGCTCCGGTCACCTTCACGCCACGCGCCAGCACTGCCTCATGCACCTTCAGCCCGTAATACCCGGTCCCGCAGAACGACGGGATCAGCGAAGGATGAATATTGATGATGCGGTCTTTATATGCACGGATCATGGCCTTCGGGATGATCACCAGGAAGCCCGCCGCTACGACCAGGTCAACGTTGTAGTCCACGACTGCCTGGGTCAAAGCATTTTCGAAATCCAGACGAGATGTGAAATTCTTCGGGGAAATGCATTTTGCCGGAATGCCGACGTTCTCTGCGCGCGTCAGCGCGTATGCGTTTGCATTGTTGCTGATCACAAACGAAATCTCGGTATTCGGGATCGCGCCGCTTTTTACGGCATCAATAATGGCCTGCAGATTCGTTCCGCCGCCGCTGACTAAAACGCCGATCTTAAACTTTGATTCGGACATGCTCGCACTCCTTTCAAGTGTAAGAATACGAATGATATTTCAGGGTCAGATCAGTTTTACGCCCTTTTCTCCGGCGATCACCTGACCGACAACATAAGCCTTCTCTCCTGCGCTCTCGAGTGCCTTAACGGTCGCATCGACATCCTTCGGATCGATCGCCAGTACCATGCCCAGGCCCATATTGAAGGTGTTATACATGATCTTCTCTTCGATGTCGCCCTTCTTCTGCATAAGCTTGAAGATAGGAAGCACGGGATAACTGTCTTTCTTGACTTCCGCGCAAACGCCGTCCGGCAACATGCGCGGGATATTCTCGTAGAAACCGCCGCCGGTGATGTGGCTGCAGCCCTTAATGGTGACGCCGCTCTCTTTCACCGCACGCAATGCCTTCACATAGATACGGGTCGGAGTGATCAGGGTCTCGCCCAGAGTAGCACCCAACTCATCATAATAAGTGTTCAGGGATTCTTTCGTCATCTCGAATACCTTGCGTACCAGAGAGAAACCGTTGGAATGCACGCCTGTGGATGCAATACCGATGAGGGTATCGCCGGGCTTGATATTCTCGCCTGTGATCAGATCCTTGCGGTCTACCAGACCTACGGCAAAACCGGCCAGATCATATTCATCTTCCGGCATGAGTCCGGGATGCTCCGCCGTCTCGCCGCCGATCAGCGCGCAATCCGACTGCACACAACCGTCTGCAACACCCTTGACGATCTGCGCGATCTTCTCGGGATAGTTCTTACCGCAGGCGATATAATCCAGGAAAAACAAAGGCTCACCGCCGGCACATGCAACGTCGTTGACGCACATCGCAACCGCGTCGATACCGATGGTATCATGTTGATCCATCAAGAAGCAAAGCTTAACTTTTGTACCGCATCCATCGGTTCCGGACAGAAGTACCGGGTCGTCCATCTCCTTGATCTTTGCCATAGAGAATGCGCCTGAGAAACCGCCGATGCCGCCCAGAACTTCCGGACGCATGGTCTTTTTGATGTGCTCTTTCATCAGCTCGACCGACTTGTATCCAGCCTCGATGTCTACTCCTGATTTCTTGTAATCCATGATAGAACCTCCGTTTGATTATTTCATTTGTTCCATGTATGCTTTGTATCCGATGTTCTCGATCTTTTCTTTCTTCGCGACTACGCCGTCCTTCAGCTCGTCTTTGTAAGCTACGATCTTCTCGTAGACTGCTTCGTCACTGATCGCGATCATCTTTGCAGCGAGGATGCCTGCATTGGCCGCCCCATCGATCGCGACCGTAGCCACGGGAATTCCCGAAGGCATGGATACGATGGAGTACAAAGAGTCAACGCCGGACAATGCTTTCGAATGGATGGGCACGCCGATGACCGGAAGCGGAAAGATCGCCGCGCACATACCGGGCAGATGCGCTGCTCCGCCTGCGCCCGCGATAATGACCTGAAAGCCTTTATCCTTCGCGGTCTTCGCATAATCAAAGAAAATATCGGGCATGCGATGCGCCGAAATGATGGTCATTTCGTAATCGATCCCGAATTTCTCCAGCATGTCTGCTGCTTTGCTCATGATAGGCAGATCCGAATCACTGCCCATGACAATACCTACTTTTGCCATTTGTAAGCCTCGCTTTCTTTTTGTCAGAGTTACAACTTAACGATATGCAGAGTCTCAATTCCCTGCTTACGTCTGTCCTCCGTATTTTGGATCTGCCGGCGGATCCTGACCACGGGCAGATATTTTTGCATAAATTGCGCGTCATTACGACGCTGCCTGATAAATGCATCCGAGAGTTTCGCATACAGGCCGCCATAGCCCTGCAGAAATAACGCCGGATGATATTCGACCGCATAAAATGACAGCCGGAACGGAACGGTCCCCATTTCGGACAATGCTTTCAAAAAGAACGGCAGCTTCAGAACGTTCCCGTTAAAACCGACCGTCTGACCAGACGCATTGTCCATGAGATATGCGATCACATCCGCATAGCGGTTCTCTTCCGGATGCTCCGCGATCTTCTGCATGACGTGTTCATGCGCCTGTTGATCAAACGGTAGTCCGCAGTAGAACATCTCGGGATCTTCGCAAAACTGCTCCCACAGATCCCCGGCGTCCGTTTCATACTCAACAAACGAAGCGTCCGGCTTTTGAAAGATCGTATTGTAACGGTGCTCGATGTATTCGGTGTCGTAGGTGCGGTGCATGTCCGCGATCATCTCCAGGATCACATCCCCGGAGACCCTGTGCGCCGCGTTCGGACTCTCTTCCAGGATCTCGGAAACATAACTGTAGACCTCAAGCGCCAGTTCAAAATAGATCAGCTGTCCGCTTTCGTCAAAGATCCCTTCATTCGTCTCGATCCAATCGGCCGTATTATACAGTGTTCTGCAATCTGCGCATTCCCGCATCAAAAGCCGCAGAGCCTGTTCGCAGTTTTCAGGAAGCGCTGACTCCGGAGACGAAGCATCGGAATCCGCAAAGGAATCCTCGAAATCCTCGCCGAATGCCTGATAAAACTTCGAATCCTCCGTCAGGGCCAGCAGGGAAAACAGCGCATGAAAATACCGCAAAAGCGGCTCTTTTGCATCCTTCGTTTCGTCGCGAAGTTCCGCAATACGCTCTTTCGCCAGAACGAGCCGTTCCATATATACCGGATCGGGAATACGGTCTTCCATCATGAAAACGAAGTCCTCCTTTACGAGCGTTTGGCGGCGGCGACATCTGCCCGGCTCTTAAACCGGATGTAGCCGACGATCCCGCGGACGATCGCATAAAGAATATACCCCAGCAGCCCGCCGGCGGTATTCAGGATCAGATCGTCCACATCAAAACTTCCCAGCTTAAAACAAAACTGTAGCGTTTCGATCAAAAGGCTGGTAAATGCGGAGATAAAAAAGCAGACGATGATGTTCGTTCTTTTGGGCACCGCGCAAACGAAAGCGCCGAGCGGCATGAACATGAGGATGTTTCCGAAAATATTCAGGAACATGATCCGCGTGCCCAGAATATGGCGTTTGTTCCAATAACGCAGGATCTCTTTAAACGGTTCCAGATTATATCGTGGGGATCCTTCGGAGACATTTTCCATGCGCTGTCCGAAACAGGTCACGTAAAACAAAAGCGCCAGATACAGCAAAAACAGAAGAATAAAAATACGCCTCTTCTTTTTCGATAATCGGTTCATTTTAAAACTCAGAACGTGATATTCTTTCGGTTAATGAGCATCTTGGCTCCGTTAACGATAGCGATGACACCGGCAGTAAGACCGGTAACGATAACTACAACACCGACGGCAATGCTGCCTGCGCCGGATGCGGTCAATGAACGATATAATTTCTCTCCCATGGTTTTGATCTCCTTCTAAATTTTTTATTTCGCGCCGTATTGCGCATAATACTCATCAATCGCCTTCTTCATGGCATCATCGATGAAGACTTTTCCGTTATAGGGTTTATTGTACAGATGCTCGATCACTTCATCCATGGTAACGATGGCGCGGACCTTCATTCCGTACATCTCTTCGATCTCTTCGAAGGAACTCTTCTCACCGGTGCCGCGCTCCTGGCGGTTTACCGATACCATCAGACCGCAGACCTTGCACTCGGGAGCGGCCTCCTTGATAATGGGCATGGTCTCCGCGATGGATTTACCGGAGGTGGTCACATCCTCGACCATCATGACACGGTCGCCGTCCGCGATCTTACTTCCCAAAAGGATGCCTACATCCCCATGGTCCTTCACTTCTTTACGATTGGAGCAGTAACGGACGTTGGCGCCGTACTCCGAAAACAGAGCCATGGAAACGGTCGTTGCCAGCGGGATCCCCTTATAAGCCGGACCGAAAACGATGTCAAAATCGGTACCGAACTCGGTCGCAATGGCGTTTGCGTAGTATTTTCCGAGTCGCAGAAGCTGCTCGCCGGTATTGTAGAAACCGGTGTTGATGAAAAACGGGGACTTACGTCCGCTCTTCGTGATAAACTCACCGAAGCGCAATACCTGGCTGTCCACCATAAACTCGATAAACTCTTCCTTGTAACGTTCCATTTGGGATACCTCCGTGAAATAACGATTTGTTGATCGCTGCGCAATCATTCTATCACAGAAACCACCGAATTTGCAAGTACTTCCGACGGCTTACGCCTCTTTTGCAAGCTTTCCGATGATCTCATTGATATCTTCACATTTGTGGCGGATCAGGTAGTCTTCGATGCCCTTTGCGACTTCCACGGTCGCGTAGGGATTGAAGAAATTGGCCGTTCCGACGCTGACCGCCGTCGCGCCTGCCAGCAGGAATTCGAGCGCGTCTGCCGCACAGGCGATGCCACCCATTCCGATGATCGGGATGGAAACCGCGCGGGCTACCTGGTAGACCATGCGGACCGCTACGGGTTTGATCGCCGGACCGGACAGGCCACCTGTCTTATTTGCCAGGGCAAATGACTGGCGCTCCACGTCGATCTTCATGCCGGTAAGCGTGTTGATCAGAGACAATGCGTCGGCTCCGCCGGCTTCGGCTGCGCGCGCCATCACGGTGATATCGGTGACGTTCGGCGAAAGCTTCATGATGACAGGCTGCTTCGCGTGGCTCTTCACCGCGCGTGTGATCGCTTCGACCGCCTTCGGATCCTGGCCGAACGCGATGCCGCCCTCTTTGACATTCGGGCAGGAAATATTGATCTCCAGCAGGTCGACCGGCTCATCCGCCAGACGATCTACCACTGCGAGATACTCTTCCGTCGTATGTCCGCAGACATTGACGATCACCTTTGTATCATACTGTTTGAGGAACTGCAGGTCACGCTTGCAGAACACTTCCACGCCGGGGTTCTGAAGGCCGATGGCGTTCAGCATGCCGGACGCAGTTTCTACGATCCTGGGGGTAGGATTGCCGGGCCAGGGTACATTGGCCACGCCCTTCGTAACCACGCCTCCGAGGGCGGACAGGTCGACGAATTCACTGTATTCCATGCCGGAACCAAACGTTCCGGACGCTTCAAGCACGGGGTTTTTCAGTTCCACGCCCGCGATATTTACGGATGTCTTCATCAGAGTACCACCTCCGTCGCATCAAAGACGGGACCGTCTTTGCAGATTCTCTTATTGTGCACCTGCGAGTGGTCGTCCACTTCGACGCTTTGACATACGCAGCCTAAGCAGGCGCCGACGCCGCAGGCCATCTTTTCTTCCATGGACACATAGCAGGTAATGTTGTTTTTCTCGGCAAATGCTTTGATCGCGCGTAGCATGGGTGTCGGACCGCAGGCGTAGATCACGTCGGCAGTCAGGTCGTTTGCTTCGATCGCGTTGAGGACATTGCCCTTCGTGCCTGCGCTGCCGTCTTCCGTCGCTATAACAACGGTTGCGTACGGCGCGAAATCCTCGTTCAGGAACAGGACATCGCGGTAACCGAGCACGGCCATGATGTTTTCTTTTGCTATGCCCTGCGCGCTCAGTTTCTTCGCCATCTCGAGCATCGGAGGGATGCCGATGCCGCCGCCGATCAGGAAGGCTTTCGCATCCGAGCGGGTCGGGAAGCCATTGCCCAGAGGGCCTAAGATCTCGATCGGATCGCCTGCCTGATATTTGGAAAATGCATCCGTTCCGAAGCCTGCCACGCGGTATACGATACGCAGTGTTCCGGCGAATTTATCGACCTCACAGAGGCTGATGGGACGCGGCAGCAGGTGCGCGCCGTCGTTGGTATATACGGAAATGAACTGGCCGGCCTTGGCGAAAGCGGCGATGCCGTACGCCTCGATCACCATACTGTAGATGCCGTCGCAAAGTTTTTCCTGGGAAACCACTTTTGCAGTGATCTTTTGTTTCATCTTATCCTCCTGTCCGAAGAAAAATGCATCCGCCGCCTGCGGTAGGGCGTCGATCGAAGGGATCGAAATCGTGCCCTTCGGGACGGTGCCGAAGCCGTAGGATGCGTGGATGAAGCGGATGCCGGCGCGGGAAGCGGCCATATAATCCGCATAGATATCTCCGACATAAATGCTTCGAGTGAGTTTTTCATCCTCGACGACCTTTTTGATGTTGTCCCACTTCGGCAGACCGGTGTCGCCCGCCGCCAGCTTCCCGTCAAAATACTGCCACATGTTGTGGTGGTTCAAAAAAGACTCGATGTAACCGCATTGGCAATTGCTGACGATGTACAGTTTGTACTTTTTCCTCAGTTCTGTCAAAGTCTCGACCAGGTTCGGGTAGAGCTCGCCGCCCAGACGCTCCAGCGTTGCGATCTCATTGTCCATCGCGCGCTGAAACAGCGGGGTTCGTTCCTCCTCGGGCATGTCGGGCAGCAGTTTCTTCGCGATGTCCGGAAGCAACATACCCATGACTCCGTGGATGTCATCCGCGGTCAATGTAAGCGAAAGGCCGGGATGCTGTGCGAATACCTCGTTCCAGGCCGTCGCCACATGCTCTGCGGAATCCCAAAGCGTTCCGTCCAGGTCAAATAATATACCGTAATTACTCATGTTCACCTCTGTAAAAAAGGGAACCGTTTTATGATTTTCGGTTCCCCTGGCTCGCAGCCATGACCGGCTGCTTATAGATCAAACATATCTTGTATCTTTTCTTCATCGGTGCGGGTATCTTCCGCGACCCCCTCGATCACAGTGAAAAGAGAATTACACTTATAGCACTGATAGGTGCCGTCCGGATTCTCCATGATGAATTTCTCACCACAATAAGGGCAATACTCGGCTCTTTTCATTCTACATTCGCCTCCTTATGGTCAGGTCCCGAACGTAATGATCCGGGAAACATAAGTACCAAATTTATGGTAGCACAATTACTTTGCGATGTCAACATGCGCGGCGATATCCGCGATCATATCTTCGGTCGCTTTTCTCGATGCCTGCGCGAAGTTTTCCGGGCCGAAATCCTTGTATTTGTCGGCCTTATATGCAGCGATGATGCCGCGGGAGGAATTAACGATCGCTCCCAGTCCGTCCTCGTTGAAGTATGGAGCCAGATCTGCCGCCGTACCGCCCTGTGCGCCGTAACCCGGCACCAGAATATACGCGTGCTTCATGATCTTACGCAGTACCGCGCCCATCTCGGGATAAGTCGCACCAACGACTGCGCCGACCGCACTGTAACCGTGGCGGCCAATGTATTCAGCGCCCCATTTTTCGACCATCTCACCGACGATCTCGTAGAGCGGGCGTCCGCCCTCCACGATGCGATCCTGGAACTCACCGCTCGAGGGATTGGATGTTTTTACCAGAACAAAGATGCCTTTGTTCTCTTCCTTGCAGACCTTTACAAACGGAAGCACGCCGTCCGAACCGAGATAAGGGTTGACCGTTGCAAAATCTTCGCGGAAGCCGGGCGCAAACGCCTCCCCTGTAAGGGGTGCATGGCCCAGATGGCCGATGGCGTAAGCCGCCGATGTCGAACCGATGTCGCCGCGCTTGATATCGCCGATGACGACGAGATCCTTCTCCTTGCAATAGTTGACGGTCTTTACGAACGCTTCCACCCCCGGCAGGCCGAACTGCTCATACATCGCGATCTGCGGCTTCACCGCCGGGATCAGGTCATGGACCGCGTCCACGATCGCTTTATTAAACTGCCAGATGGCTTCCGCCGCTCCTTCCGCCGTAGCGCCGTATTCGGCAAATGCCTTCTCCTTAATGTGCTCGGGAACATAGGCCAGCATCGGATCCAGTCCGACTACCACCGGCGCTTTCTTCTCTATGATCTTATCGATCAAAATATCGATCATGTCTTTATCTCCTGAATGAATTCTGTTAAACATGTCCGCGCGGTCTTCTGCCCCTCGCGGATGCCTCTGTAAGGCGTTTTAAGCCTTATATACAACGTTTCCGTCCACGATGGTATACATGACCTTTCCGTAGACTTTACGGCCGTTAAACGGCGTATTGTGTCCTTTCGACACAAAGGTGCCGGCATCGATCGTGTAATGTGCCTCGGGGTCAATGATCGTGATATCCGCCGCCTTACCGACGCCGAGCGTTCCGCGGTCGATCTTGAGGATCTGTGCGGGTGCGTAGCTCATGCGCTCCGCCATCTGAAGCGGTGTCAGATATCCCGGACGAACCAGGTTCGTAATGGTCAGGCAGACGGCCGTCTCGGAACCTACGATGCCGAACGGAGCAGTCGCAATGCCGCGGCTCTTCTCCTCTGCGCTGTGCGGGGCATGATCGGTAGAGATCGCATCCATGGTTCCGTCAGCCAGGCCGGCGATCAGCGCCTGAACATCCTCCTTCGTACGGAGCGGTGGGTTCATCTTATAATTTGCGTCATCAGCGTCGATCTCGTCACAGGTCATGCTGAAATGATGCGGGCAGACCTCTGCGGTCACCAAAACGCCATCCGCTTTCGCTTTGCGGACCATCTCAACACTGTCTGCCGTCGAGCAGTGACACAGATGCAATCGGGCTCCGGTCTCTTTCGCCAGCAGGATATCTCTCGCAACGATGATATCTTCCACCGCGTTCGGGATGCCTTCAACGCCGATCTTCATAGCTACCGGGCCCGCATTGAGCGCGCCCTTGCCGACCAGGTTTTTATCTTCACAGTGTGCCATGACAACGATGTCGTTCGCTTTCGCGCGCAGCATGCCTTCGCGATAGACCAGCGAGTTCATGACGGACTTACCGTCTTCGCTGATCGCGTAGGCGCCGGCCTGCTTCATAGCAGCAACATCCGTCGGCTCTACGCCCATCTGGCCCAGAGTCACGGCTCCGACCGGGTAAATGTGGATGGGGGATACCGTTTTCGCCTTTTCGACCTCAAAACGGACCATGTCCGCCGAGTCAATGACCGGCTTCGTATTCGGCATCGGGCAGACGCCCGTAAAGCCACCTTTTGCACAGGACTTGGAACCGGTCTCGATCGTCTCTTTATACTCAAAACCGGGCTCACGGAAGTGCACATGCAGATCGATCAGGCCGGGCATCACATACATGCCATTCGCATCGATGACATCGGCACCGGCCAGTTCATACGTTTCACCCTCTTTGCAAACGGCGGCGATCACGCCGTCTTTCACATAGAGGTCCCGTATGCCGTCGATGGCATTGGCCGGATCCAGCACTCTTCCGTTCTTAATGATCAGATTCATAGATTGCCTTTCTGTAAAACAAACATTAACGTTTGGTAAACGATCAGGAATTGTATTTCTTTGCCTGCTCGGCGATCAACTCCGCGTCATCGAAGTAATTGATCTTCATGGCAGCCTTCATCTCAGACAGGGTCTGCGCCGCAGCCTCACGCGCGATATCGCTGCCCTTTTTGAGAATGTTGTAAACTTCGGGGATATCCTTCTCGAACTCTTTTCTGCGTTTGCGGATGGGTTCGAGTTCTTCCTGCATCACGGAGTTCAGGAAACGTTTGATCTTCACGTCGCCCAGGCCGCCGCGCATATAGTGAGCCTTCATCTCGTCGAGGTTCGCATAATCCGGGAAATACCGCTCGAAATGCTCATCCTTACAGAAAGCATCCAGATATGTAAATACCGGATTGCCTTCTACCTGACCGGGATCGCTGACCTTCAGGTGATTCGGGTCGGTAAACATGCTCATGATCTTCTTCTGCACTTCATCGGCAGGATCCGAAAGGTAGATGCAGTTACCGAGGGATTTACTCATCTTTGCCTTACCGTCAATGCCGGGCAGGCGCAGGCAGGCTTTATTGTCCGAAAGCATTGCGTCCGGCTCTACCAGCACGTCGCCGTAGATCTGGTTGAACTTACGCACGATCTCACGTGCCTGCTCGATCATGGGCAGCTGGTCCTCGCCGACCGGAACGGTCGTCGCCTTAAATGCGGTGATATCCGCCGTCTGGCTGACCGGATAGGTAAAGAAGCCTACGGGCAATGTATTCTGGAACCCGCGCATCTGGATCTCGTTTTTAACCGTAGGATTTCGCTGCAATCTCGCTACAGTAACGAGATTCATGTAGTAAAATGTCATCTCGGTCAATTCGGATACATAAGACTGAACGAAGAGGTTCGACTTCGTCGGATCCAGACCGGCCGAAAGGTAGTCAAGTGCAACCTCAATGACATTCTGGCGGATCTTCTCGGGGTTGTCGGCATTGTCCGTGAGTGCCTGTGCGTCCGCTATCATAATAAAAATACGATCATACTCACCGGAATTCTGCAGTTCCACACGACGGCGAAGAGAGCCGACATAGTGGCCTACGTGCAGTTTACCGGTAGGACGATCGCCTGTTAAAATAATCTTTCCCATAACTGTCTCCTTGATACTTATGCGCCCAAATATCGTTGCGCATTGCTCTTACTAGTATATCGAAAACGAGGCTTTTCGTCAATCCTATTTATGACTGAAAATCCTTTCGTTTTCTTTCGCAAAAAGGAGGTGTCTCGTTTGACACCTCCTTCTCTCACCGGTCATGCGACCGGACCATTATTTATTTTTCTTCTTCTTTCTTGAAGAGGATGATACATGCTGACAGACAAATGAAACCAAGTACCATCATAGTGATACCGATCGCCTTTGCGTAATCGGAAATACCGAGCACGTAGGTCTGGCTGCCGCCGCCGACGATCATCGGAGGATTCTGTGAAGGCGTAGTCTCCGCCTGGGTCTCATTGGCAAATGCCTGGGTCTGCGCAGGCTTCTTCTCTTCGTTTCCGCCACCGAGCAGAACAGGGTTGGACGGAACTTCCTCGGCTGATGTCTCAACGACCGGCTCGCTCTCAGACTCTGAAGGCTTCGTCTCAGCTACGGTAACAGGAGGAAGGGATTCCTCTTCTGTTTCGATTATTACCGGAGGAAGTGTTTCGGGAACGGTCTCGATCTCTTCACCGGTAGATTCTTCAGTCTCAGCCTCCGTAGGAATAATGTATTCCGTTGTAGGCTCAGGCTTTGTTTCATTATTGCTGCCGATCAGTGTCGGAGCCTCGGTCGGTGCTTCCGTTGTAGGCTCGGGCTTTGTAGGAGCTTCCGTCGGTACTTCCGTGGGAACTTCGGTCGTAGGCTCGGGCTTTGTAGGAGCTTCTGTCGGTGCTTCCGTGGGAGCTTCGGTCGTAGGCTCAGGCTTCGTCGGAGCTTCAGTCGGAACCTCGGTAGGAGCTTCCGTTGTAGGCTCTTCTGCGCCTGTGGATTCCTCTGTAGGTGTTTCTGTCGGGATCACATATTCTGTGGTCGGCTCTTCTGCACCTGTAGATTCTTCGGTAGGAGCTTCCGTCGGGATCTCGTATTCCGTGGTAGGCTCAGGCTTTGTCGGAGCTTCGGTCGGAACCTCGGTAGGAGCTTCCGTTGTAGGCTCAGGCTTTGTGGGTGCCTCGGTAGGAACTTCGGTCGGAGCCTCTGTTGTAGGCTCAGGCTTTGTGGGTGCCTCGGTAGGAACTTCCGTAGGTGCCTCCGTTGTAGGTGCCTCGGTAGGAACCTCCGTAGGCGCCTCTGTTGTAGGCTCCTCGGTAGTAGGCGCTTCTGTGGTAGGTTCAGCCTTATCGATCATTACGATCAGATCGCTGCCCGTAGAAACAACTGCATTATCAATAGAGTAAAGTACACCGTTCTTGATCACAAATCTGATATCCGAAGCCACTACATAGCCATTCGGTGCCGCATACTCATGCAAATGGTAAGTACCGTTTACCAAACCGTGGATCAGTGTAGGAGTAATACCGGAAACGAACTCGATCATCTCGGAATTCTTCTTCGTTACTTCTGCTTTCTGACCGTTCTTAACAACATAATTTGAGAAATCGACCTTATTACCCTTATCGTCGACACCGGTGAGCTGAAGTGTTGCACCGGGAAGTTCGGAGTCGTAAACATCTTGCTTGCTGATGTAAACATCGGCCGTTTTCGCCTTATCGTACATAACAATGAGGTCTTTACCCGCGGAAACGGTAACCTTATCGATGCTGTACAGAGCGCCGTCTTTGATCGTAAAGTTGATTGCGGAAGCTACCAGATAACCATTCGGTGCATTTAACTCTTCCAGCGTATAATCGCCATCCGGAAGATCTTTAAACGTGGAAGGTGAGGATCCGCTGAAGAATGTTACGACCGTGCTCGTCGTAATGCCGGGTTTCGCATCGGAAGCAAGTTCGATATTCTCAGATGTAAACTCAACCGGAGCCTTATCCTTATCTTTTCCGTACAGTCTGAGTTCAGCGCCGGGAAGTTCAACACCATAAACATCCTGCTTACTGATCTTAACACCGGCTTTCTTAGGCTGCGGCTTCGCATCATCGATCATAACGATCACATTGCCTTCCGCATAAGCCTTTTCGTTGACCTTTGTGATATTGCCGTTTTCGATCTCAAATACGATATCGGTAGCGATCTTGTAGCCCAAAGGAGCCACTTTCTCGGTCAATGTATACTTACCGTCTTTCAGACCCTTAACAAAGGAAGGTTCCGAACCGGTAATATATGCAAGCATATCGTTTGTGGACTTCTGAAGAGATGCCCCCTTACCGCCCTCAAACTGAGTCGCGTCAAAAAGAACTGTGTTTCCGTTTGCATCAACGCCTGTCAGTACGAGCAAAGCGCCGTCAAGTTCATCATGTCCGGTATTCTGCTTGCTGATCTTGATATCCTTCGGAACGGGGATCGCGTCATCATACATAACGATGAGATCCTCTCCGTCTGCCCATGATTTGGAAGAACAAGAGATCACATTGCCCTCATAAACTGCGAAGGTAATATCGGTTGCGGTGAAATATCCGCTGGGAGCGGTCTCTTCGTGCAGAACATATACACCATTGACCAGATCCTTGATCTTTGTCTCTTCCTTACCGGAAAACCATGTAATGCTCTTGCCGTCTTCAGAGATCACCGGGCTGTTCTTTGCATCCGCGATCTGCGCGTCGGTAAATACTACTGCTTTATTGTCAGCATCTGTACCTGTCAGGAACATCTCAGCGCCTTCGATCTCATCCCCGCCGGTCGCCTTCTTGGAAAGCGAAACCGTGGTGAGAACGGGAACTGCGTCATCTGTCATAACGATCAGGTTCGAAGAAGCGGAAACAGATACATTATTAATTTTCACCAGTTTACCCTTTTCAACGGTAAACGGAATATCGGTCGTTACGAGATATCCCTTCGGAGCTGCTTCTTCGTGAAGAGTATAGTTACCATCCGGCAGACCTACGATCTTAGAAGAACTCAATCCGGAAAGGAACATAAGCACATTATTCTCGACACCGAGGAATACGGCATCTTCTGCTTTTTTAAGGTTGTCCTTCGTAAGTGCTACGGCGTTGCCCTTTGAGTCCTGACCGTATACAAACAGCTTTGCGCCCTGAAGCTCGGTACCGAAAACATCCTGCTTGCTGATCTCGACATCGGTCAGGATCGGCGCAACATCATCGAACATAACGATCACATTACCCGCAGAATAGGATTTGCTGTTTACGGTTACGATGGTATTATCTTTGATCTCAAATGTGATATCGGTCGATACTACATATCCGCCCGGTGCTCTTTCCTCATGCAGAGTGTAGACACCATCGGGAAGATTATGGAAGATCGTGGGAGCTTCGCCGGAGCGGAACTCGATCACGGTTGCTGCGTCGCCTTCAGTCAGGAGCAGTGCGCCGCCGTTAAGTTCAACATCAGCGGTAGCGAATACAACGGATGCGCCCTTTGTATCCGTTCCGTACAGCCACAGGACTGCGCCGGGTAGTTCATCGCCCAGACCGAGGACCTGCTTACTGATGACAACATCGGCATACTTCGGTCCTTCTGTGGTAGTCTCCTCTTCTGTCGTAGGAACTTCTTCGGAAGACTCGGGTACAGTGGTCGGGATCTCAACATGGTCAGGAGTATTCTTAACCACGATCGTATTCTTGGATGCGCTTGCAAATGCAGGCATGGTCAATGTCTTTGTGGTTGCCTGAACCGGACGATAACCATACAGGGTCGCGGAAATGCTTTCGAAAGGAATGTAGTTCACATTGCCCTGGCCATCCAGCGTAAAGAAGTGCAGCATGAACTCACGATCCCCTGCCATCTGGGTAGAGAAAGGAAGCGTATTAACGGTGTAACCGTTTTTGCTTTCGCTCATGTACTTATTAGACTTTCTGGAACATGCAAGAACTTCGGATGTTTTTGCATCCACGATCTCAACGCCAAGCTTTACGCCGGCAGGAATCTGCGTGGAAAATGTCGCGGTCACGTCGATCTCAGACATGATAACGCTGCCGAAACGCTCCATCGGGAGCTGGGCATAGGCACCGCCTGCAACAACCTTAAAGCCGCCGCCTGCAGTCGTCAGGGGAGCGATGACCCTACTGATCTCTCTCTCGTTGATGACTTGTGTATTGAAGGTACCGTTTACGGAACCTTTATCCGTTACCTGGAACGGAATGCGTTCGGAATTTAAAAGGTATCCGGCAGGAGCAGAAATCTCAACCAAATAGTAGTTGCCGGGCTTGATCCAAATGGTCGTGCCCTCTGCTGCTACGCTGACAGCCGTAGTGTAGTCTCCCTTGCTGCTGGTCTTGAAGGAAACGAGTTTTCCTTCCATATCGCGAACCTGGAATACAGCTCCGCTCAGTGCCTTACCATCGGTGGAGACCTTCTTAAGAACTACCTTAACCAAAGTCTCGGGAACCGGAACGACCTTGATGCCGGGGATCGATACGACCGTGAAACGGCTGTTATGTGTCTCCCCGCCGTAGGTAACGATATTCTGGGCAATGATAGAACCATTGACCGCGTTTGCGGTTACATTCGCACAAGGTGCAAGAATGGTCGCCGTCATATCGGCGTCGTTGGTAAGGTTGCCATGGTACATTCCATCCGCTGCGGATGAATCGTAAATATTATAAAGGATGTTGGTGCCGGAGAAGTAGGTATCTTCACTGTTACGGATCTCGGTTCCGTCCGTAAACTTATAGGTCATAGCCTGATGAATATGATAATCAGACAAACCTGCAAGGTCGAGGTTGATGATCAAAGACTGGTTTGAAGAAGCGCGCTTCATCGTAAGCCCTGCATAGTTCACGGTCTCGGGCTGAACGCCTTCTACGCGAAGTTTATTGCAGAACTCCTTATACTGAGCGGCTGTCATCTTGATGACGTTTGTGGTATCCGGAGCCAATGTAATAACGCCGATGTCGTTTTTGTCGCCGCCGGAAAGCTTATCGATCGTTCCGTCCAGAGTCGAAAGAGCTTGAGACAGCCCCATCAGATAGCGGAATTCTTTATCCAGATCGATAAAGTATTTATTCTCATCTTCATATAAAAGCTTATAGACGTCCTTCTGCGTATCGCAGTCCGTGATAGTACCGTTGATCTTGGTCTGGCCGCCGACTCTCTCAACATAGTTCTGTCTTCCGAGGACCGTGCTGGTAGATGAGATCTGGGACGCAACGGGGAACAGGTATCTCGCGTAAGAATACTCTGAGATATTGTTTTTAACTGCCTGATTCGTACCGAAGTTCGTACCGGCAGACAAAACGTTCGCAGCGATGTTACCATTGGTATGGACCATCGTATCCACGCGATTTTGCGCAAAAAGATGGAAATCACCTGCGACACCCAGGATATTATACCCGTTGCTGTAGTCGTCATACGAACCTACGATCGTCGCAATCTGATCTCCACTGACTGATGAATAATCTGCATAAAAACTGTTGCCGGTGATAGCTGTTCCCGATACGATCAGAAGAACAGACATCACCACGGCCAAAGCCTTTTTGAATGCATTTACCTTCCCTCTCATGATACATAACCTCCTCATATACAACATGCGATAATTATATAGAACGGGGCCATCCCATTATAACCCCATAATATGCGCAATATCATTTTACCATACATCCGGCAGGTTGTCCCGTCAAATATTGTGGTAATATGAGCAAGAACTGGCAAATCTCTGCTGCAAAAGTTTGCCGTCTCACGAGGATATTTTAACAAATCGATATCTAAATATCTATGGTATTTCGCAAGTGAAAATGAACGTTTACGGGAGGTAGGATTCAGTAAACGTTTTCGTTCCGAGCCGCACCAAAACAGCGCCTTTCCGATTGGTCATCCTTATCTCCGAACCCAGCATTTTTAATCGCGAAAGCACCTCCGGAGCAGGATGTCCGTAGTTATTCTTACCAACGCTGATCAGAGCGATCTTGGGTTTGACCGCAGCAAGAAATTCATCACTCGAACTATGCAACGAACCATGATGTGCCACCTTCAGGATCTCGGCAGCAAGCTCGCTTTTTCGAGCCAGCAGCCACTCCTCCTGCTCCTGTGACATATCCGCGGCAAACAGCAAAAAATGATCATTCGTTTCGATTCGTATTACGATGGAGGCATCATTTTCAGTTGATGCAGGATATGCAGGATCCGGAAGGAGGCTTACGACGCGGGCACCTCCCACCGTAAATTCCATTCCCGCGTACAATGCATACACTTCACAGTCGGGCTTTCTCCCGCTTAGTTCTGTCAATTCCTCGATCGTATCGGCGGATGAGATCAGCAGGCGTCGACACCGGATATGCGGCGCAAAAGCGGACAGGGCATTTTCTTCAGCCGCGATCTCCTGCTCCATTTGCACGAATGCGCTGATGTGATCCATATCAAAATGCGTAAGCATCCAGGCATCGATCGTATCCATACCGTAATATAAAAAGGCCGGTTCGATCACACGTTTCCACAGATCATCCCGAAAAGAATTTCCGCAATCGATCACCATGTTTTCTCCATTTGGGAAGCGAAAGATAAAACCATCTCCCTGACCGACATCCAACATGATCAGTTCCGTCACTGCAGGCGGTCTGCGTTTCAGCGCATTCGGGATCAGGAGTCCACTGAGCATTAGGAGGAGAAATAAAGGCACTCTTGATCTTCTTTGATCCGGCAGATAGTTTCTACCCGTTACCCGACTCTTTTTTCGTCCGTAATGTGTTAGCCTCGATGTCAGGCACAACAGGATCAGTCCACCACCGAAGAAGACAGAATACAGAAGGATCTCCTCAGCCTTCGGTCTTCCGGTAATACAGACATTGCCCGGGATCCGTTCAAAACGTTCGGACAGCCAAAGGATACTGCGGGCAATGCTGACCGCAGGTCCCAGCGCCGGTCGAAAAAGCGAAAAGCCCAAAAAAGCCGGAAGGATCATCAACGCAGATCCCGCGAGCAAAGAGATCAGCAGTAGGCTGATCAACGGCAGTACCAAAAGGTTCAAAAGCATTGCATATCGCGACGTTTCAAAGTATGAATAACAGATCACAGGGCTGATCACGGTAAGCACCGTCCAGGATGCAAGCAATGCCGACCGTATCCGGGAACGGAGCCGTTTACTCTCCGCTTTATTACGAATCCAAAGCGTCTGTACATGCGGCACCAGCCAGAGGATCGCTGCCATACTGAGAAACGAAAGTTGAAAACCACTGTCAAAAACCAACATCGGTTTTTGAAACGTCCTCCAAAGGAAGCAGACACTGAGTGCGCACTTTCCATCGTAGGTACGACCGATACTGCGGCCGAAGGAAGCGATCAAAAACATGTCATACGCACGCAGTGCAGGATAACCTGCTCCCGTCAAAACCACGTACAGCCCGATCACGATCATGCCCAGGAACAGGCGAAGATAAAACGAGATCCTCAGTTTCCTAAGGAGTAGCAATAACATCGACGCAAGCATCGAGATATGCAGCCCGGATACCGTCAGGATGTGAGCCAGCCCGGATCTGCGAAGGGTTTCACGCTCCTCTTCGTCCATAGAACTCTTCTCTCCCAGTAAGATCCCCTGAAAGAAACCATACACATCCTCCGGAGCAGTCATTCGGATCGCCTCCAACATCCAGGTTCGAAACGTAAACACTCCGTCCTTCAAACGATCCGAAACGTTGTTACTCTCTGTCCGCCTCAGAATCTTTCCGTCGTATATATGATAGTAGATTCCTCGATATCCGTAATAGGAAAAAGCGTCAAAGCCGCCCGGATTTTTCGCTCTTTCATAGACTTCCGCTTCGCCTTCAAATGTAACAACACTTCCGCTCTTCACATCCGCTGTTGTATAAACCAGAGCTTCCCCCTCCAGATCCATTCCATTCACGGAAACAGAATTCAGCGTAAGCACGAAGGTGACACTGTCCTCTTTTTCTTTTCGCTCTTTACGGATCACACGCCCACTCATCTTCGTTACGCCATTCTCTATACACGAAACAGCCTGTTCCAAACGCACGCCAGCCTCATATAGAAGCCGTCCTTGTGCGTGCGCATGAAACATTCCCAGCAAAAACAAGACCGGGAGCAGCATATATGCTATGCTGTTCCCGGAATTCTTTCGTACAATATGTATGACCACGATGGCGTAAACGATCGCTGCGGCAAAAGCCGCCGAAACATGGATCATCCTGCCTGCCTGCGCCCCCGACAGGACGAGCCCCATCCCCCAGGACAACGCGGCAGCAACCACCGGTCGTTTCAATATCATTCTCCGTTCTGTTCTTCTTTATTCATGTCCAGATCTCGTTCCAACGGATCCGTTAGCGACAGTTCCTCGCCGAACGGCTCACCGTTCACGCCCTCGAACCGTATCGCGACCCGATTGATGTTCGTAAGTTCGGTCAATGAATTAACGATCGCGTAGATCATGGTCTTCGGCCGAATGTGCTGCGCATCCATTTTGCTGAGAACGTTCTGCGACAGCAGAACATAGCAGATGCCGTTGTTTACGTTGATCGACAGGATCTCCGTATCTGCAGGCAAAACGGGACGATGCGTATCCCGTGTCGGTCCTTCGATCAACAGTTTCAGGACCATTTCATACAGAGACGTACCATATCCATAGGACACCTCCCGAACTTCCTCGAACAGGTCAACCCCGTTTTCATCCGTAAAAAACAGTTTCAAGCGGGCGCTGGCCAGGTTCTCAAAGAGATTTAATTCGAAATCTCCTGCCGTCATGGCTCCGGGCGTATATCCATTCGCGTCCTTATACAGTGCATCTTCCACATAGATCAAAACCGCGTCCACGCCGGAGACTGCCGACAGTGTCCGTACGATCGCCGCACGGGCCAGGATCTCACGTGTACTTTTCAGTGAATTATATTCAGGAGACAGATGCAGTTCCAAAGTGCCTTCTTTGATCCGCAGGTTCTGTAAGGATACACCGGAACCAAATGCGCAGTTATGTCCGTGTTCCGAGGGATCCTGCATGATCTTAAGCAACGTTCTGGCGAGATCCTCCGGTGTCTCTTCCTGTGCTTCCCGCACTTCCGTAGCCAGATGGAGGCCATCCTGGGTCAGATAATATACTTCAAATTCACCATCCGCAAGTTTCGAAATCGTCGTTTCTTCCGTGTCGGAATTCTTCTTGCATCCGCAGATCAGACTCAAAACGCATAACGAAAGCAGCAGAAGGATCAACGATCTTTTCATCATGCGCCACCTCCTTCCGAACTTTCCGAAACATTATTCAACGGAATTCGAACGGTAAATGTCGTACCTTCGTTCTCCTTACTGAACACGCGGATAATGCCCTTATGCATTTGAATAATATTACGTGTGATCGCCAGGCCCAGGCCGGTGCCGCCCATTTCCCGTGACCGCGCCTTATCGACACGATAAAAACGCTCGAAGATCTTCGATTGTGATTCCGCCGGAATACCAAAACCGGAATCCTCGACCTTGATATAAAAATACTTATGGTCCGCGTTGAGCGAAACGCGAACGTGTCCGCTCTCACGATTATATTTGATCGCATTTTCCACGAGATTTGAGATCGCCAGAACGAGTTTCACCTCATCGACCTCAGCATCTACCCGACGAAAGCTCTCCAAAACCAGTTCAACGTTCTTTTTACCGGCCAGTGGCTGCAAACGTTTCAACAAACCTTCGAGCATCGCATGGATATCGACCGTAGCATAATTCAGAGTTGCATTCGACTCATCCGTACGCACCAACGTCAGAAGGTCGTCAATGATCTTCGCCTCACGGTTCAGTTCATCCGAAATGTCCGTCATGAAGTCCTCGTACAGTTCGACCGGCGCCTCGCCCTTCGGCATGGACATCAGAGAATCTGCGAGAACACGGATCGATGTGATCGGCGTCTTAAGCTCATGCGACACATTCGATACGAATTCCTTTCGAGAAGTGTCGATTGCGTGTAGCTGCTCCATCAATTCATTGACCGTATCCGAGGTCTCGACCAGTTCCTTGTAGTGCTTGCCTACGATATCTCCACGCTGACCGTCATACAACGCATGCGCAGAATCCTTAAGTTTCTTTATGGGCCTTCCGAGCATGAAAGCGAAATAATATACAACGCAAACCGTGACCAGCAAAATGATGGTCAACAACAGGATGCTTTTACGGCTAACCGATGCAATAAACGATCCGTTTTTCGCAAGTGGTGCCATAAAGCACAAAATATAGGTTTTCATCGAATTCTTCGGAACGACTTTAACATAGTAGTTGATATAATCATCTGTTATCTCGGTCAATGATTCGCGGTCCGAAGAATTCAGCGATAATACCCCTTGAAAAACAACATAATGCACTCGATCATACGCGTAAGTATCCGCGATGGCGCGGTACGAGGGATCCAGAAGAAGCATACGTCCATTCAACAGTTTTGCGCTATCCACCATTTGAGAGCGAACATCCGAAAGAACCGCGCTGTCTTCCGGCGCGGTTATATAAGATATAAACTGTGAAATATTCGAACATTCGGAATAAACCCGTTCTTTCGTTTCATTGACCAAAGCATCCTTTACGGACTGCCGCATCCCCAATTGATACACGATCATAGGGATCATGCTGATCAAAAGAAGCACCAGGAAGATAACGAACCTGAACGGAAGGCCTTGTCTCTTACGAACGTTCTTCTCCTTGTCATTCATTTATGCGCTTCTCTCTCAACCTTGTTTATAAAAATATCCGATGCCCCACTTCGTCTGAACGTACTTCGGTTCACCGGGGTTCGGCTCGATCTTCTCACGCAGGCGACGCACATGTACATCAACGGTACGCACATCGCCGGGATAATCATAACCCCAAACGATCTGCAGAAGATTCTCACGAGAATAAACCTTATTCGGATTATTCACCATCAATTCCAAAATATCAAATTCACGTGCGGTCAGATTGATCTCAACGCCATCGATCTTCACCGTGCGGCTCTCGCTGTCGATCACGATGCCCTCTGTAGTTCCCTCGGGAACGACCTTACTCTCCGTTTTATCGGAGTTTTTAGCGCGACGAATGATCGCACGGACACGTGCCTTTACCTCAAGGATATTAAAAGGTTTGGTAATATAATCATCGGCTCCATATTCGAAGCCCATGATCTTATCCATATCATCGTTCTTCGCGGTAAGCATCAGAATCGGCACCTGGGAAAACTCCCGGACCATATTGCACACTTCATAGCCGTTGTACTTCGGAAGCATCACATCCAGAAGCATTGCATCGTATTCCTTCTGCTTCGCAAAAGCGATCGCTTCTTCGCCATCATAAGCGCAATCCACTTCATAGCCATCCTGCTCGAGCGAAAACTTCAATCCCTTCACGATGATCTTTTCGTCATCCACAACCGATATCCTAGCCATATTCACTCCTGTTATCTTCCTGTCGTGATCTTATCGCGGATCTGTTCAAACGCAGCCTGTTTGATCCCGCTCACCTGCATGATCGCCTCGATCGTCTCGAAAGGTCCATGTTTATTTCGGTGGTCAATGATCGCCTGTGCTCGTGTTTCCCCGATGCCGGGCAGGGTCATCAGTTCCCTGACATCCGCCGTGTTGATATTTACCAATCCGGATCCCGTTTGAGAGTATATGACACCACGGGCAACATAAGCCTCGCGACTCAACACCTCCACCTGCTCACCATCCGTCACCGGTCGTGCCAGGTTTACACTGGCGGGTTCCGCCGCCTCGGTAAAACCGCCCGCCGCGCGGATCGCCGCATCCAGCCGCTCGCCGCTTTTTAGTTCATAAACTCCGGGATGCAGGACCTCTCCGACGACATATACGAATATCGTGCCTTCGGTCTCCGAAGGCATGTCGACCAGTGATCCGGACTCTGTCAATGCTTCGAGCACAAAGTCCTCTGCGCTCGAGGTCACCGAATCCGAAAACAAATCCGGAAGATCACATCCGGGCAGAAAAAGCAGGCTCAGCCAGAATACTCCGGATATGAAACGTCTTTTTTTGTGTTGCTTCGGCATATCTCCTCCCTCATACGAGCGAGGCGGCCGGCAAATGTCATACCAATTCTATTTTAGCAACCGCGAGGAAAATATGCAAGTCTTTTTCCTTAGTCCTTCCTGTTTTAAAACAAAAAACGCTCCCATCCGTTACCGGAGGGAGCGTCGATATTACTCTTTGGATTTCTTTTTGAACAATGCACGTTTTGCATTGGACACGATCGAATTACCGGACAGGAATACCTGTGCTTTGTAGACCTTACCGGCCAGGATCGAAAATACGACGGTCAGGATCATCATTATGCCTACGGACAGCGCCGCTATACCATTGGATACACTGCCGATCAGAACATCGACAGGCAGACGGAAGGCTGCCGAGAACGGGATCAGATCCGCAACGATCATCATCGTGTAGTTACTGCCCTCTTTAGACACCTCACCGAGAGCTACCATGATCGCAAACGCATATCCCGCAATAATGATCAGGTTTAAAAGCCCCTGCTTCTGAGCTACTTCTTCTGCTTTTGCACAGGTCGAAGCGATCACAGCTGCCATCACGCAGTAGGACGCGAAACCGAAGATCAGAGCCAACAAAGCCAAAATGACTTGAACCGGGGTAAAGGATATGTTTCCGTAATCCATCAACAGATCGATCAATTGATTGATCGGGTTTACGAAGGAAGGATCGATCATCTTAGCTACAACATTACCGACAACGAGGCCTAAAACAACGGATGAGATCCATAACGCGAATTGAAGCAACGCCACACAAATGATCGCCGCCACCTTTCCTGCAACCAAAGCCACCGGAGAGATCGACGTAAGAAGCATCTCCATAAGTTTGGAAGATTTCTCAACTACGAGGTTTTTGCCCATACCCATGCAGTACAGAAGAAGCATGGTATACATCAGGATCGTAAATAAAAACGGACCGATGTAACGAACCAGCGTAAGGATCATGTTATCTTCCTTTTTGCCGGCTTCGATGATCTGCGAAACATGACTTCCTGAAAGGATCATGTACTGCTCCGTCGTAATTTCGGATGCAGTTGCCGAAACGCCTTTGGCTGCCACAGAACCCAGTTCAAGTACTTTGTCTTTAGTGGAAGAATTCACCTCGGAATCTTTGGGCAATGTCAAACGTACGACCAGGACCTCTCGATCCTCTGTATTATCATCGCCAAACTCTGCATGCTTGATCTCTTTCGAAAGAGAAAGGATACCCCATCCGTTCTCTTCGGCGAGACTGTCTTTGTTTTCTTTCAGATAAGCATCTGTCGTCATATTGGCGATCGACTTATATGCTACATCTTTCAAGTCGGTGCTGGAAATGGAATATCCTACGATACTGCCGAACATATCATAATCGGTTTCGTCGATCACATAGAGTTTATCCAGATTGACCGGCTCCTCTTTAGTCTTCTTAACATTATTAAATGCTATGATCGACATGATCAGAACAACGAGGCTCATCAGGAGGAAAGGAACGACAAAGGTCGCAAACTTAAAGCCCTTACCTTCCGCCTGATGACGAAATGTAAAGCAAAAAACTTTGCCGAAACCGCTGAATGTACCATTACGCTTATGCATTTTTCTCTCCTCCCTTCTCGTTCTTAAAGATGCTGAAATAGTCTTTGATCGACAACTTCTGACCATTGTAATAGATCAGGTATTCGTAGCATCTTGCCGCAAAGGCGAGTAAGAAATATACGCAGGCGATCAATATCACCAGACCGATCAATGCGATCACGATAGATATGCGGTTCGAGAACAAATATCCGGGAACCAAAAACGGCGAGGTGACAGGAAAGAGAGCCGCAATCATCTCAAACGCGCTCGTATTGGTACCGCCGATATTCATGATGGTAATGATCATCGAACCGAACATACCCAGGAACAAAAGCAGGGTAAAGGACTTCATGCGCTCCTGCATCTCTTCCACGCTCTTTACGGATGCTGCAATCACGCCGCAGATCAATGAGAAGAACAACATACCTGCCAGCAGGAAGCATACCAGAATAACGACACCGATCGGGTTGATCGTGATATCTGCATCCGCAGGGATAAACGCAGTGACCTTGCTAAATGCATCCTTTACGGACATACCGTCGGCAATCGAATGATAGATCACTACAGACGCTGCATAACATACGATCATAGAAACGATCTGGAACAGCGTGATCAAAAAAACTGCCGCGATCTTACCGAACAAAAGCGCGATCGGGCGAATGCTTGTAAGCAGGAATTCGACAACCTTAGAACTCTTCTCCTGAACGATGGAACTGGAAATATATTCTCCACTCATGGATACCAGCATGGTCGTCAACATGATGACAATGAGGATCATCATATATTGCTGCTGATTGATGCCCTTCTTATCTTCTTCATCGGACGACTTACCAATGCTCTCTATGTCAACATAATTGGTATCCGTCTCGATGCTCATATTGAGGATGTTCATCTGCTCTTCGGTAATGTTCATGTGTTCCCGAAGCTGCGCATAAATGTTGTTCTGGATCGCATTCTTCAGAACCGTGAGGTCGCTCATTTTGATCGGTGTCTTGGGACCCTGTACCAGGGTATAATAAAAGGTTCCGTCTTCTGCCGTATGATGAACATGCAACAAAGCGATCTTCTCTTCGGACTCCTTCAATTCTTTCGTAAAATCATCATAGGTTTTATTGGATGATTTGATCGTCGGGATCTCGATCGCATCCAGACCGGCCTTCTCAAAACTGAACCAGTCCATAAAGTTCAACCCGCTTTCATCGATCACGTAAAGAGTATCGATCGATGTCTCTGTGACTTCGGACACTCCCCCGCCTTCGCCGTTTTTCTTAATGGCCTGAGAGATCGGGTAATACAGTGCCGAAACAAGCAGCATGAAGATCAATGTGATACGAAACCCTTTCGCTTTCATCATCTGGGAAAATGTAAACTTGAACACTTTTCCAGTCCCGTGAAATCTACTGTGCTTCATCTTCAAAATTCTCCCCTGCTTTCTCTACAAAAATCTCATGCAGCGACGGCTCGCGAAGTTCAAAACGAACGATCGTCTTATGATTGGAAACCAGGCTGTCCAGAAAGGCATCTGCCTGCTCCTGACCGGTAACCTTCAGCTGAATGCCATTCGGCGTCTTGTTTATAACGCGAAGTCCGGAAGCCTCGATCAGATCATCGATCGGCTCCTCGGTCTTGACAAACATATTGACGCGGCCATAAGACTTCTTGATATCATTCAGGTTACCCTGAACGACTGCTTTGCCGTGATGGAGGATCGTGATATCCTCACAGAACTCTTCCACGACTTCCATCTGGTGGCTGGACATGATGATATATTTGCCGGCCTTTACCTGCTCACGGATCACTTCCTTAAACAGGTCCATATTGACCGGGTCGAGACCGGACAGCGGCTCATCGAGGATGAGCAGTTCCGGATCGGAGATCAAAGCAGCCAGCAACTGAACTTTCTGCTGATTACCTTTGGAAAGCTGATCCGCTTTCATGGGCTTCGGCTTCTTCTTGCCTACCATGGGCGGATTGAAATACTCGCCGAGTTCCAGACGATCTACCCAGTAATCGATGCGATTTTTCGCATCCTCTTTGGATACATTCTTAAGAGATGCAAAATACAGCAACTGGTCCATCAGTGTATACTTCGGATACAGGCCTCTCTCCTCCGCGAGATAACCTACATTCGTCTCCATAGTATCCAGTGGATTCCCTTTCCACAGGACCTCACCACTGTCTTTCGCAAGCATACCAAGCATCATACGCAAAGAAGTCGACTTACCTGCACCGTTGGTTCCCAAAAACGCATACACACCGGGGTGTTCCAGCGAAAACGAGATATGATCAACTACCGTCTTCTCTCCGTATTTCTTTGAAAGATTTGTAACAACAAGTGACATTATCCTATCATCCTTTCTTGTATAAAATACCTATTTACTATACCATCCGTTGTATTTATTTACAAGGCGTAAAACTTACAAATTCCTTACAGTTGGATACATCCGCGTAGGAAACGCAAAAACGGAGCGTTTACACGCTCCGTTTTATATGGATCCGTCAGATACGGATAGGACTTACTTTGTTTCTTGTTGCGATGACTCAGCGATATCTTTATAATATCCGAGTTTTACTTCGACTTCGCGATCCGAGTAGGAACGGCGTCCGCCGGATACATCCAATGTCATATACTTAACTTTAACGGTCTCACCGCCTTCATGATACCTCAGTTCTTCCTGAAGATCTGCCCATGAAGTGATCTTGACGCCGTCAATGCCTGTGATGATATCATAGGCCATAATGCCTGCCTTTTCGGCGGCTCCGCCCTCGATGACCTCTTCTACGAAAGCTCCGTTACCTTCATAAACACTCTGATATCTGGAGGAGCAGCGAACTCCGAGAGACGAACGCTTATCATCATCGAATTTCGTACGGGTCGCACGGTTCATAAGATCATTGATGACTTCTTCCGCATCCGTGATCGGGATCGCATAGCCCATTCCTTCTACAGACTCATCGGAAAGTTTTGCAGAGTTGATGCCGATCAGGTTACCAAACATATCGAATAATCCGCCGCCGCTGTTGCCGGGGTTGATCGCTGCATCGGTCTGCAGGAACGAACGGGTGTATCCATCGGAAAATGTAACTTCACGGTTCAATGCACTGATATAACCTACGGTCATGCACTGGCCGTAACCCATCGCGTTACCGATCGCGATAACGCCATTACCAACCTTCAGGTTGTTGGAGTCGCCGACCGTGGCGATCTTGATCGCCTTCATGGTCTCGTCATCAATATCGGAAAGGTTGACTGCGATGACCGCAAGGTCACGCTCTTCATCGGTACCTTTTACATGAGCAGCGATCTCTTTATCATTTACAAACTTAACGGAGATCTCGCTGGATGTGATGCTCGCATTGGAATAACTCTCGGGAATAACAACATGTGCGTTGGAAACGATCAGCAGTTCGCTGTCATTTTTACCGATGATAACTCCGGAACCGGCACCTTTCAGTTCCTGCTGTCCGGAACCGAAATAACGGGAAAAACTGGTCGTGTAGATCGTCTTATTTGTTACTGCAACGACCGAAGGCATAACCTCGTCCACGATCGGTGAAACATCCAGGAGCGTCGCGTTGACATTCTTTGTCGTGTTGATGTCGCTGCGAGTCAGAACGGAAGTGGTCGGCGTAGAAGCATCTTTTGTTACATCTTTAGCGGTATCAGTAGCAGTCGTGTTCTTAGCCAGATCAGCCGAAGCCACGGTCGTTTCATCCGTGTTGTTTCCTTTATCCTTGAGCAGCTGGCTTATGCCGAGGATGCTTCCGACTACGATCAACATAGTCAGGATAGCGATGGCCGGTCCCATGAAGGAACCGCCTTTGCGTCCGTTGTTGCCGGACGGCTGCGGTGCACTGTACTGAGATGATCTGTAGTAATCATAGTACGACGGCAACGGTCGGTTAGATTGCGGCTGCTGCATCGGTTGCTGTTCAGACTTCGGCTCCTCCTGCGTTTTTCCTTCAGGTTCGGAGGTATCTTTAACCTCATCTTCTTTTACGGCTTCAGGTTCTCCCGTCTGCTTATCTTTCTCTTCTGTATCGAAGTTAAAATAGAAATCTTTATCATCCATATCCTTATTGCTCCTTTCAGTGACTGAATACCTGTCACTCATTTTATGAGTCTATGATAAACCCAGTCTGTGAAAAAAGTGTGATGGAACATTTACTTTTTCATGAATTGTCACTGGACACCTACGTAATTGAAATCCGAATCAAATCCGGCATTTACTCGGATCGTTTCACTCAGATTCTTTACGTAATCCGAGCACTGATAATTCTGCGTTCCGTAGAGATACTCGTGCAATTTGGAGACATTCTGTTCGAGATTGATCGGAACGACGCAGTTACCCATATACCCCATTTCGGTCCTCTGCGCGAACGGGAAGCCCTGTGAATCGTTGATATGGATCTTTTTGATATCGGGGACCATACCAATGAAATAGTCGATGATATCCTGCGCTCCTTTTGCGGATCCGTCGCTGGAACCGATCAACGTCGATGCAAATACATGGTCGACCATCGTATTCAGAGTTCCGATGGAAGATGCCTTTGCCTTCACCAGCATTTTGGAGATGACTTCACGCTGACGCTGAGCACGCATAAAATCGGAATCTCTCTTACGCAGTCGGCAGTACGCTACGGTCTGAACGCCGTCACAAAGCTGCAGGCCGGTATGCTCGATATGAACGGACGGAATGCCGGTCGACTGTACGATCTGACTGATCAGACCATTGATATACGGAACGGTTTCACCATTGATCGTAACCGTCATCATGTTTTCTTTAATATCCAACTCGAGGCCGCCCATATCATTGACCAGGTTCGCTACGATCGACCAGTCTACCGCGATAAAACCATCGATATCCAAATCATAGTTCTTATTCAGCATCTGCATCAGGCTGTAGGTTCCGAAATGGGTCGCCTCGGCATTGATCTTACCGAAAGTTCCATCCGAACGATAAAAATACGTATCACGGAATACAGAAACAAGTTTAACGTCTTTTGTTTCATTGTCGATGACCGCCAGCATGATAACGTCAGCATTGCTGCCTTTAACGAGGCGTTGCTGAGATTTCTCCGGATTTTCGGAACTGTCGATACCAAACAGGGCCAATGTCGTAAACTGTTTGGAGATTCTTTCCTGATAACTCGGCTCGACAAATGCATTCGTCGCGATCGTCTGACCTTCCGGAACGACTAAAACGTTGGCACCTCCGATCTTCGTACGTAAATAATACAGGCCGCACATTGCAACCAGAAGCAGTACTTCCAAAACGGAGACCACCGTATATTTGATTATGCGCAGGCGTTTTCGACGCTTCGCACGTTCACGGCGCAGCGAGCGCACCTCCTGATCATAATTTTCTTCCATAATAATTCTCCTCCCCGCCAAAGCGGGACTTTTCCCAAGCTACTTTTCGTGATACTACGGATCGCTACGTGCTTCGCACTCTCGCGATCCTACAGTCATTCGCCATACGATTCGCTTTCCTTCGGAAATCGGTATGGCTCGAGGCATTTCGTGATACTACGGATCGCTCCGTTGCTTTGCAACTCTCGCGATCCTACAGTCATTCGCCATACGATTCGCTTTCCTTCGGAAATCGGTATGGCTCATGACTGTTCGGTTCTCAAGGTCCGCACTGTGCATGCGAGCATGCCCGTGCGGGACTTTTCGAACCTAGTATCACTCAATACGCGTTCTTATTCACAAATCCTTTAAAGAACGTCAGGAACAGGATCTTGATGTCCAGTTTGAGGGACCAGTGCTCGATGTAATAGAGATCGCAGGCAATGCGCTCCGAGATCGAGGTATCGCCACGCCAGCCGTTGACCTGGGCCCAGCCGGTGATGCCGGGGCGCACCTGGTGTTTAACCATGTAACGCGGGATCTCTTCTTTAAACTTCTCAACGAAGAACGGACGCTCGGGACGCGGTCCGATCAGACTCATGTCACCCTTCAGAACGTTGAAGAACTGCGGCAGTTCATCGATACTGGTCTTTCGGATAAATGCGCCGACTTTCGTCACACGCGCATCGTTTTTCGTGGTCCATTTGTCTTTCTCGCTCTCATCGGTCTGCACGACCATCGAACGGAATTTGTACATTTTAAACGGACGGTTATGCTTGCCGACACGCTCCTGCTTAAAGATCACACCGCCTTTGGACGTCGTTTTGACCAGGATCGCCACGATCAGCATGATCGGGGAAAACAGAATGATCGCAAATAAACTGCCGAAAATATCCATGGCGCGTTTGATAAAAGCATTTCCGAAACTCATCAGCGGCACATAGCGGATGTTGATGACCGGCAGGCCTTCCATATCTTCCGTGTAAGGCTGGGTCGGCAACACGTTCATGTAGTCGGGGATAAACTTGGTATGCACGCCGGACTTCTCGCACGTATTGACCACGGTCTTCAGTTTACTGTGTTCGGTCAGTTTTAAACAAATAACGATCTCGTCAGTCTCGTTTTTTTCAAGCAAAGCGGTCAGACCCTCGGTGTTCCCGATCACGGGAACGTCCTTATACGTGTGCCCCACCTTCTTTTCATCATCCAGAATGCCGACGACATGGTAGCCCCACTGGGGATTCGCTACAACTCGGTCAATGTATGCCTTCGCCGTTTCACTGTATCCGACGATCACGACATGACTCTGATGCTTTCCCTTAGCATACGAACGATCGATGATCTTTCCTACAATAATGCGTTCAACAAACATGAACACGGTATCCAGGATGGCAAAATACAGTAAAAACAGACGGGAGAAGTTTTCGATCTTAACGAAGAACAAAAGCAGCGTCAGGAACAGGGTTCCCATGACATTGCCCTCGGTGATCAGAAAAAACAGAGCCCCTTTCGACTGCGTCCGCATATTGCTGTACAGCGTAACAAACATATAACTGAGCAAAAACACCGGGAATACGAATGCCATGCTCTTTATATACAATTCAAAGATCTCTATATAGTTTTGTTCATCCAAAAGGACCAGTTTAAACCAGTACGTCAGCCAATACGTTGCGACCAGGACCAACAGGTCGAACATAAGGTAGATCAGGCCGACTGCACTTCGTTTCTCATTTTTCACGTTGTTTCACCTCTGACGTTTCCTATGTTTCCTTACTTGTCTTCTTTGTTGAAAACCCTGCGCTTCATAAATTCAAAAGTATAAGCAAAGGTTCCGAACACCATCTGCATCTCGATATCCAGATAGTTTTTAAAATTCTTCTTTTCGTACTTCACGCGTTTACATTTGCGCACCGTCTTCAGGCCTTCCTTCAGACCGGACAGATACTCTTTGTGCAGGCCCATGGAAGCGAAAAAGCAGACCTTGATGATATAGCCCAGCAAAAATGCAGGAGCATTCAGAAGCAACATCAGGTTCGGCTGATTCTTATAATGCAGGTACAGGCTGTTGCGCGCGGTCAGGCGGACTTTAAAAGGATTATACTTCGAGCCGCTGGTGCCGCTGCCTACATGGTAAACGATCGCCTTCGGCGCATAGGTATTCTTATAGCCTTGGATATTCGCGCGGAAACCGACATCGATATCCTCCAGATACGCAAAATGCATCTCGTCGAAAATGCCGATCTCATCAAACAAAGCTCTGCGATAGATCGCTGCTCCGGCGCATGCGGAAAACACGCGCTTCGGCTTATCATACGCACGTACCGGCTGATGGATGCCACGCTGAACGGCCCAGCCGAACATCGTATACAGATCTCCCGCGTCGTCCATCAGGTCTCTCTTATAAAAGCTTACCATACGGCTGCTCACGGAAAAAATGCGGTCATCCTTTTCGATGGCTTTGATCATCTCTTCGACGTAGTGCGGATCTGACTCCGTATCATTGTTGAGCAGGATCACATACGGCGTTTTACACTGCTTGATCCCGTAATTAACTCCGCCGGAGAAACCGAGGTTCGACTCCATGACATCTACACGGGCCTCGGGATAATTCTCACGCAGATAGGAAACGCTGTCATCTGCCGAAGCATTGTCCACGACCAGGATATCAAAATCCTGGCAGGTCTGCGCGCGCAGAGAATTCATACAAGTCTCCAAAAACTGTAATCCGTTGTAATTCGGAATAACGATCGTAACTTTCTTCATTTCCTTTGCCGAAACACGGCTCTCCTTTATGATTCCAAAAACTGTTTGCGATAAGCGTCGCAAACTTCATCGGCCTCGCCGATCATTTTGACCTTTCCGTGATCCAGCCAGACAACTCGGTTGCACATCTCGCGGATCTGGTCAATGTTATGCGAAACGAACAGCACCGTGGTACCGCCGCTCATCAGCTCCATCATGCGCTTCTTACTCTTCTCCTGGAAGCGTTCATCGCCGACCGCCAAAACCTCATCGACGATCAGGATCTCCGGCTCTACGACGGTCGCAATGGAAAACGCGAGTCGCATCAGCATACCGGAAGAATAGTTTCGAAGCGGCGTGTGTATGAACTCCGCCAGTTCGGAAAATGCAACGATCTCGTCGTACTTCGAGTGAAGGAACTCCTTCGAATATCCGAGGATCGCGCCGTTCAAAAAGATATTTTCATGTCCCGAGAGATCGTAGTCGAAGCCGGAACCGAGTTCCAACATCGGAACGATATTGGCCCCGCGCCAGACCTTGCCTTTCGTCGGACGCATGATTCCGGAGATGATCTTCAGCAATGTGCTTTTGCCGGCTCCGTTGTGACCGATCAGACCGACAACATCGCCGCGTTGAATGGTAAAATCCACGTCCTCCAACGCATGGAAGACTTTAAATTTCACTTTTCGTTTTGCGAGGGCAGTCATCATCTCTTTGATGCTGCTGATACGGTCATTCATTAGGCGAAAATTCATCGAGACATTTTCGACACGTATCATATCCTCTTTCAAAATACCCTGGTCCATAACAAACTCCGCTCGACGGCGCAAGGCCGGCGATTATATGTAAAAAATGAACTTATCTTCTGTCTTCTTAAACACCAGCAGGCCGACGGCAAACATGCCGACGGAAAATGCCGCGCAGATCATAGTCTCCTGCGCTGTCGGCACCTGCTGAAGGATGACGATCTGCCGCACAAAATCGATGTAATGATACAGCGGGTTGAACATCATCAGCTTCTGGACCGTATTCGGCAGGATACCGATATCGTAAATGATCGGCGTCGCATACATCCACATCGTGGAGAAAACGCCCCACAAAAACTCGATATCACGGAAGAATACCACACAGGAGGAAAGCAGGTAGCCCATACCCAGAGTAAATACCATCAAAAACAGGATACCCAGAGGCAGGACCAGGATCGAGAAGTTGGGCCAGAGCCGGTTGATCAATACGATAATATACAACGGGAGGATCGAAAGCGCTAGGTTGATGCCGGCGCTGAGGACCTTCGTCGTCGGGTAGATGACCTTCGGAACATAGACCTTTGTGATCAGGGACGCATTGTATACGATGGAACGTAACGCCTGATTACAACAATCATTGAAGCCGCTGAACATGATGATGCCGACCAACAGGTAGACTGCATAATGCTCGAGCATCGGGTTCTGTCCGCCCAGATTACGAAGTTTCATCAGGTTGACGAAAACAAAGTACTGGACTGCCATCATGAGCAGGGGGTTCAAAAAACTCCAGAAGATACCGAGAACGGATCTCTTATACTTCGTTTTGAAATCTCTCGCAACCAGCTGCTCGATCAAAAACGAAAACCTTTGGACTGCTGCCTGGATCCGGCTCAGGACCGTCGGCTTCTTCTTCGAGACCAGCCGGGATCCGAGCAACCAGAAAACGAACAGCAACGTCACAGCCAAAACGACGTACGCCCAAACATTCGGTTCACGAATGACCTGATATATGGATATGCCCAAAAGGTATACGATGATACCGTAAAAGGCAAATGTGATCTTAGTTGAAAAGCTCATGGATGACTCCTCTTAGTTTCGATCGGTGTTTTCCTGACGGGAAAACCACCAGTTGCTGGCCGTGCAGAAACGCACCAGCTTCTTCGGAAGCTTTTTATATCGCTTTCCGAGGAAATACCCTGCGTATTTCGCCACGCAGGAGGCAAAGAAAAACAGGAAGGAAAAGATCCGACCGCGCTTTAACATCTGTTTGGAAACGGTCTTCACCATGCTCGCGCCCTCTTTCTCCGAGCTGACAGCGGCAAATACCTCCGGATGCTCCGTCTGGGAAACAGCCATATCAAAACTGCGACGGAAATACTGCATCAATGAATAGTTGTGGGAATGCATGACCATCGCCTGCGGTTCGTAAGCGATGCGATATCCTGCATTGACCACCTTAGCGGCGAACACCATGTCCTCATTAAAAATGGCTCCATGTTCGAAACCGCCTAGTTTTTTATAAACATCCCGCCGATAAACGGCACAGACATTCGAACAAAAATAGGTCTTGACACCGAGAACATCCAGATCTTCGGAAGATTTGATCCTCTCATGCGCAGGATAGTTGAATTTCCGTGTCAGGCGTTCCGTCAGGTTGCAATCGTCCTTAGGGATCTGGCGCGCGTACGCAGCCGCGATCTCGGGATCGGTCTTCAGCGGAGCCGTCAGATACTTCGTCAGTTTCGCATTGACCACCTTCGCATCCTGCGTCATGAAAAGCAGAAAATCCGCACGGGACGAGCTCGCGCCCAGGTCACGTGCATAACCGTGGTCAAACTCCGACTGCGGAATATGCTTCACGATCACCTTACGTCCGAAAGGC
This sequence comes from Lachnospiraceae bacterium, assembly GCA_017550425.1. Taxonomy (GTDB): domain Bacteria; phylum Bacillota; class Clostridia; order Lachnospirales; family Lachnospiraceae; genus UBA1201. The sequence continues at coordinate 90,333 of JAFZPG010000041.1, forward strand.
TTCACCAGCGCAGGATCGAAGTACTCTTCGTCCGTGTTGATGATATGCACGTTACGCACGGGCACCTCTTGCTTATAAAGAGCCCGGATCAGCGCCGTGAGCTCGGTTCCCGGTTTGTAGGTCGGGATGATAACATCGATCGTGTTCATCGTTTGGTTACTGTATCCTCCGATCTTCTGTAAAAACGAGTGAGCGGTTTTGCGATAAATGCAGGCCAGAACCTGCAAAACATCGCGAGGTCTTCCGACGTGCGGCCGTTTTCCCGGATCATCTGATTTGTTGTTGCCTCATCGTGAATGCGATGGGACATCAACACAGCGTGAATATAAGAAAACCTGCCCTTTTTGCGCGAGAGGATCTCCCACGCACTCCAGTCGACATTACTCTTCATCTTGCCGGCGAAGAGTTTCTTCGGCATCTTCTCCGTGGCAAATGTCACCGACGGACAGCAGATACCGTTCCCAAAAGCGATCGACGACCGCTTTATGAGTTTGAACGGTTGCAAAACGCGGAACCGCAGCGGGAACAACAGGATCTTTTTGATCCGGAGATTGACATTGACCGGAAGGGTATCTCCGTTCGCGTCGATCTCGCGGTAATCGGTAAATGCGATCAGCGTATCGTCCCGAAACTCCCGGATCACACGAGCGGAAAACTCCGGATCGTAACAGTCGTCCTGATGAGCGACCGTGACATACGGCGTGTTGCCGGCGAGTCTTGCAAAATCAAAATCGTAACCGATTCCCTTCTGCTCGGGGTTTACGCTCACCGGGATCTCGTATCGCTTTGCGATACGCTCGATATACGCATTCGGTGTGGATGTTGCGATCAAAACCCGGCTCGGGTATCTCTGCGCTAAAACCGAACGAACGCAAGCCTCCAGATACTGTGACTCCTTATAGGCACAGATAACGAACGTATGCAGGATCTCCTGTCCGGATCTACTCTTCATCCTTCTTAACCTCATCCTGATCCATATGATCCAGAGCATATCTCTGAGACAGTTCTTTGACCTTTGACTCGAGCTGGGAAACACGGATCGTCATGTAGAATAATTTCACCAGCAGGATGAAGATCATAAACAAAAAGAGGAAATTCACCGGTGCCTGAATGCCTAAAAGATCACAACACCACGAAGAGATCTGAGGGAAAATGCTGATAATGACCAGGCCGAACGCTCCCACGATCCAGAAGATCGCGTCGTCGATCCGCACTTTTGACTGTGATATCTTTCGCAGCGTAAAGAGCAGACAAAGCACCGACGCTACGATCAATACGACTCTGAGTGTATCTGACATATCCTTCCTCCAAATCTACTCTTCGTTCTCAGGGCTTATATCCTTCAGCCGGATGGGTGAACGAAATACCTGTATGAATAAGATCGAAACGACCATGCGGAGCATGTAGAACATGGCTTTCGGCGCGTTGAAATAACTAACGCCTGCCGTTCTTTCGTCCATCTCGACCTGGACCTCACTGACCTTCGCTCCCGATTTGATCATGTATGCGACCGAATCAGGCTCCGGGCTTAAGTTCGTATGGTGTGCGAACAGCCCGATCATACGACGATTATAAATGCGCATTCCCGAGGTCGGGTCTTTGATCTTACGGAAAGTCGTCAGGCGGATGGCTCCGCTGATCAGACGGCTGCCGAGCATGCGCAACGACAGCGGTTTTTTCTTCTCCGCGAAACGGGATCCGATAACGATATCCTGTCCCTTTTCGCACTCGGTCAGAAGCTTCTCGATGTACTCGGCTCTGTGCTGTCCGTCAGCATCATACTGGATCGCATAATCAAATCCATGCTTCTCGGCGTACTGCATGCCTGCCTGGAAGCCGCCGGCCAATCCCAGGTTCACCGGAAGGTCGATCAGGTTATAACCTTTCCTCCGGCAGATCTGCGCCGTGTCGTCCTTCGATCCGTCATTGACCACGACATAGGAATACTGCGGGTAGTCCTGTATCAAATGGTCAATGACTCTCTCGATATTCTCCCGCTCATTATATGCGGGGACAATGATCAACAGTTTCATGATCTTCCTCTTCTTCGCTGATATTCAACGTAGATATACATTAGTATCGTGATGGCAAACCAAAACCAGGACGTCGGATTGGAAAACCATGTGTCAAAAAACGAAAGTCCTGCGTACAGCGCCAGTTCCGCGCACATCAGCAAGGTGATCGGGTTCTGACTCTGTTTGCGTTCGTTCAGTCTGGTGATCCCGGCGAGAAGTGCGCCGAACAGGACGGAAAAAACGAAAACGCCGATCAGGCCGAAATCGAAATATGCGTCATAGATGACACTCAGGGTCGAAAGTTCCTGTTTCAAAAGATCCGGGTCCGGCGGCGTCAGGGAAGGCACCGCAAACTTCAGGCCCGTAAGAGCTACGATCGGGAATGCGCTCCGCAATCCGTGCGCATGCTCGGTCAGTGTCAAGGTCATATGATTGAAGTTCGCATAGTTGTTGCTGACATACATATACAACAACTGCGCGATCTCCGGAGTCTCGGGATCCTTCATATCGAAGATCTCCTGCAGATATCCCTCCGGATAGTTTCTGCGGACCGTAAAGACAAAACCGGCCAGAAGCAAAACGACTGCCATGATCAGAGCTGCGATACCGATCCTCTTTAAGGGGAGATCGGAAAACTTCTTAAACCGAAGTTTCAGAAGCAGGATCATGACGGGGTAGAAAAATACCAGTAAAAACTGAAGTTTCGAAACGCACAGGATCGGAATCAGCAGGGAAAGGATATTCGCGATCCAAAGGATCCGCATCCTCTTTTGTGTGCGCTCCTCTTTCTTTGCAAACATCAGGAACAGCACCGTCAGTGCATGCGTAAACATGCTGCTGAACGTAAAATAATGCAAACCGGTCACATGAAAGTAGTTGTATGCATGGGTAAATGTCGCAAACAAAGGGATATACCTGAGTTTTATGACTTCTGCGCAAAAACACAGAAAGGAAGCGCCGGAGGTAACAGGGATGAGCGTAAACAACGCTTTCGTGACCCTGCTCCGGTCTTCATCATCGGACACTGCGGTCTCTTTCTTCGGCAACAGCATACATGCTTCAAATAAAAGCATCGTAAGTGCGTAAAAGCCGAAGAAACTGAGGATACTCGTATCCGTCCACGGTTCATGCAGGTTGCTGAGGCGCAGGTTCGCAAGGCCCAGACCGAACAGCCAGGACAGGGATAAAAGCGCCCGCAGATCGACCAGACATCCGCCGCGTCTTGCATATAGCAGATAGGAACCGAAGGCAGCCAGGATCAGCAGGATACTGACGAACCACTGTCCGCTGTCCGGTATGAACCGACATAGCAGGCCGCCGCAAAGAGCGATGGCCACGGGATAGGCAAATACAAAACCTGTACGGATCGTACTCTTGATTTCCTTTCCGTTTTCCATTGTTTTTATTCTCCTAAACCGTTATTGATCACCGTCAGCATGGCGCATAGAGCCTGATCTTCATCCACGCCCTCACAGACGAATTCCAATTCATCTCCGCATTTCACGCCGGCGCCGAGAACACTTAAAACGCTTTTGGCGTTTGCCGTTGTCGTATCACGGGAAAATGTGATCTTGCTCTGAAATTTTACCGCTTCGGTGCAAAGCACCCCGGCTGCACGAAGATGCAGGCCGGTCGGGTTCGTGATTACAACTTTATGATTAACCAAAATGTGCCTCCAAAAACACTATTCTATCACGGGAAACAAATCTTCCGTCGACATCTCCGGTTCCGCAGGTACTTCGGGAGTTTCAGACTCCGTCTCCGTTTCTGTGGGTATCTCCGCAGTATCCGGCTCCGTATCTGTAGGAAGTTCCGGGGTTTCCGGCACCGTCTCCGGCGGGATCTCAGTCTGGGATTCCGTCGGGATCACCGGTGGGTCCGTTGGGGGCTCCGTTTCCTGTGTCGGCGGAACATACGGTGTTGTCTTCTCGGAAACGATGATCGTGACATCCTCTTTCCGGATCAATGTACAACCTTCCGGAAGCTCGATCACCGGAGAGAATGTTTTCTCATCTCCGATTCCCATGCCTGCAACATCCACGGATACGCGGATGTTTTCGGTCAGAGGTTTATCGACCTGATCCGAATCAAACTCGACTTCGATATTATACGTGTCTTTCGACATCGTGTATTCATACAACGGGTTTTTGTTTTCCATTTCGATCTTATCGAAACGATACAGTTTTTGAGGTTTCTTTTCGATGTCGAGATCCACCGTGATCATATCGCTCTCATTTTCCGCCAGTTTGATATTCTCGGAAACGCTGATCAGATAACGTGTAAGAGAGATCGACTCGGTCTTCTGTTCGGAGAGATTGCTGATATCCGGATCCAGAACGATCTCGGAGATCGACTTCAGATCCTCCTTGGGACCGATGACGTTGACTTTTTCACGGCTGGATGTTGCACCGCGCAGGTAATACCCATCAGCCGGAGTTCCGGTCGGCTTCACCGTGACCGTGAGCGATTTGGACAGCATGACCGGAACCGTAGCGGTGACCTGCTGCGTGATCGGGGAAATGGACGGCAGGTCCGTTCCCGGCTTCAGTTCATTCATCTTCTCATCAACCAGCGTCGGAGTGTACTGCTCGGTGAAACCTTCGTTGACATCCTGACCGGAAATATAGACAACTGCCTGATAGATCTTAGATACATCCGAGCGGCGTCCGCGGATCGTGATCTCACTCGGGGAAACAGTGACCTTACCCTTCATAAAATCCGGAGCAAGTGTCACGGAATCACTGATCGGAACGATGGCAAACTTACGTTCGATCAGCGGTTCGGTCTCGACGTCGATGTACACCGACTTCGGGTTCCAGCTCAAAATGATATTCGCATTGTTGACCGGATCTTTTTTTTCGAGGTTGCAGCGTTTGTATACATCGTCATCGCCGTACAATTTCTTCATATCGGCTTCCACTATGAAATCTGCAGCCGTTATCTTACCGATATCCACCAGCCGTGCTTTCACTTCGATCTCGACGGTGATCTTATCGTCAACGATCGTCGTTCCGTTTGCTTCCAACTGATCGACGTTTGTAAGTTTGACCGGAACGGTCAATGTCTTCGTCGACTCGGGGTTCAGATTATAAGCGACCAAAACCCAAATAAACACAGCGGCAAGCAAGGATATGATCTTCATTAACAGATTATTTTTCAGAAACTTTTTCATTCTTCTTGCCTTTCCTGAACTTGAAACGCTTTGTGGGAGCTTCGATCACACGAAGTTGCTCCATTCTGGCAACCAGTTTATCAAACGTAAGGTTGCGTGACAGCACGCCGTCCTCAGCAACAGAGACCTGACCGGTCTCCTCGGAAACGATAATGCAAAAACAGTCGGAAACCTCACTGACACCGAGCCCTGCGCGGTGACGGGTTCCAAGTGAATGGCTGATACTCATATTTTTCGAGACCGGCAAAACACAGGTTGCAGCGGTCACGCGATCCCGGCGCACCAAAACAGCGCCATCGTGCAAAGGCGTATTCTTTTCAAAGATCTGGTTTAACAACTGAGGAGAGATCAAAGCATCCAACGGGATACCCGTTTTCTCATATTCGCCCAGCGGCGTCATGTTTTCGATAACGATCAGAGCTCCGACTTTCTCCGCGCCCATTTCGAAGCAGGCCTGCGCGATGGCATCCCGCGTTTCCTCACTGAAGCGTTCGTTTTTGGCACCGTCAAACCATCCGGCGAACCGAAGGTTTCTTCGTCCCAGTTGTTCCAGGCCACGCCGGAGTTCCGGTTGGAACAGAATGAATACGGCAATGATTCCAACGCCGAATGCACTCTGCAGGATCGAAAGAATGACGCGAAGCTGCATGACATAGGCAGCCAGCATGATCGCCAGAATGATCAACAGACCTTTCAGCAGTGTCCATGTCTGCGTTTTTTGGAACCAACGCAGGATGTAATACACACTGACTGTCAGGATAATGATCTCAATAAATCCCGAAAATCCGAGGCTGGCCCAGACCCAGGAAAAATTATAACTCAAATAATCCAGTACTTGTTTCACTCCTCTTCCTCACTTTCTGAGGTTTCCTTTACCTCAGGCTCCTCCTCCGTCTTCGATGCCGAAGCATCCAGAAAGACGACTTGTTCCGAAGTCTTCGTTTCTTCTTTCACTTTTCGTGAATTGATCTTTGTGACACGGACCTCCGGCGCGGTAACGCGGACTTTCGGAACGGCCTTAACATAGTAATAATACTCATCATCCTCAAACTGGACATGTTCGACTCTGAGCGAATCCACCATGAAAAACAGGAAATGCAGCACAAAGCCGATCAGCAAAGCAAAGAACAGATTCAGGATCAAAGAGACCGGACGGATCTCCTGATCCATGACCAGCGCAAAGATCAACGTCAACATCAGGTACAGCACGGTGCCGATGGAGATCGAAAAGATCCAGTTGTTATGGAAGAAGGTCCGACGGATAATGAATACCGCCACCGAAACCACCAACAGGATCACGATGCAGGTCCAGATCCGGTCATCCAGGAACGCACCCTTCACGACCGTGATGCCCTGCTTGAAAATACTTCCCACATCAGATGTGAGCACCATAAAGTTCGAATCGATGTAATTGACATAGGCGGCGATCATCAGGCCGAAGATCGCGGGAACGACCGCCAGCGGCGTCGACAGCAGACCGATGATGATGCCCATGGGCGCAGGCAGGCCAAGAAGTCCCAGCAACAACGCAACATTCGCATAGATCGCATTACCCGGTTTGAACGAAAAATAGATCAGATACATGATCAATCCGAGCATCGGAACGAAGGCTGCAAGCAGTTTTGAGACTTCAAACAGATTTAACGTTATAAACAGGATCGAGACAGCAAAACCGAAGCCGCCGGGCAAAACGCAGGCAACTAACGTCAATGCGATCAGAAACAACCCCGAATTCATCTGCGTCATATAGCCCGTTTTAACATTGATCGTGATCAAAACGGCAAATGCAAGCAGAAAACGCAATCCGGCGTCGATCCATCGGCTGTACTCACTGTATATCTTCTTCAGGCGTTCCCGAAACACCAGTAAGTTCGTCATAAGACTTTTCTCCTTCTTTTGGATCCGCTGCCTCCTCAGGATAATACTGAGCCAGGCCTTTCAGCAGGGAAAGCTGCTTCTTGGCAAACTTTTCGGCTGCTTTATAGCGAAGGAAATATACGATAAGAGTGATCATCCAATGCACGGCGAGAATACTGAAATACACAACTCCGATCAGGACCAGGTATTTCTGCCATTCGAAATCACGGATGACAATGAGGTTCTCTTCCACCGCGATCAAAAACACTCCCACGATGACCAACAAAAACGCGATCGTCACGCAGAGAAAGGATTTGAACAGGTAGAAAGAAATATAATCCCCACGGGAAAAAGTATGCGCATACAGGTGATGACGTTTCTCATTCTGCTCATTCAGCGCGATCTGTGTCATACGCTTGATCTTATCCTGAGTATACATGCGCAGCCTCCTTATCCCATACTCCTACAAATAGCATTATACCATATATTTGAGGTAAATGGTAGCATTATTTTAGTCTTTTCAGTCCTGTGGGCTCTGATACATAGACGATATCTCCGTCCCGGTCAGTTCGCAAGATCTCGCATCCGCCACTTCTGGTGCGTGCCAAATCGATGAGGCGCGACAGGACGTTTGTGTCGGGGTGCCCATAAGTATTGCCCGCTCCCACACTGATCACGGCGATGCCGGGATAGGCCAGGTCCAGAAAACGATACGAACTTGAGGAATTGCTCCCGTGATGTCCTACGCGCAGGATGTCCACGTCGCGGATCAGCGAGGCGTACTCGCTGTCGCACAGCGCGATTTCCGCCTCCCGCTCCATATCTCCTGCGATCAGGATCTTGTGTCCTTCGTGTGCAATGACCACCGACAGCGAAGCATTGTTCAGATCCTCATAGGGTTCGTTCTTCGGCGAAACGATCGTGATCTGTGCACCTCCAAAGGATAATGTGTCTCCGGCCGCCAGTGCGCGAACCAGCAGTTTCTGCCGATCCGCTTCACCTTTCAGTTCGGCAAATGCGCTCTCGCCGGCCGTCGGCGCCGAATAGTACAGCTGCGTTACCGGCAGTGTCTTTTTCTTCAGGATCTCCGTCAAACCTCCCATATGGTCCGAATGCGGATGCGTCAGGATCATCTGAACTTCCTTTACCTCGCCGAAACGGCCCACCTGCTCGGTAACATGTGATGCATAGTTCCAATAGCCTGCGTCGATGACCAGCGCACTCTGCGTCTTCGGATCATAGAGGATCGTGCAATCGCCCTCACCGACATTTACAAAATCGATGCATAACGAATGATCGGGATCTTCCAACTCATCGGTCATCGCCGACTCTGTCGGCCGGTCCTGCTTCATAAAAGGCAGGAACCGAAAATCCTTTTTAACCAACGGAAAATATAGAAACAGGATCCCCGCAGTGATCAGGCACACCAAAAGAAGGCCTGTCAAAATGCGTTTCACAAGCCTTCTTCTCCTGCGTCTTCTGCGGATCCGGTTCTTTCGTTCCTGCTGCTCCCGGAGCCGCTCTATCTCATCTTGTATGTTTTCCGGTTTATTCACCATCATCTACCAAAATCATTTGTTCGGGATC
>JAFZPG010000042.1 GCA_017550425.1 Lachnospiraceae bacterium
CTTCCAACGGGCGATGAGGCTCGGCGGCACGGGCTGCGCGCCGATGTGCATGAGACGCCACTGGGAAAGCTCGTAATCGGCCAGGTTTACCTCGCCCGAGTCGATGGCATCGAGAATATCCTGCGCCCACGGAACCAGCAACCAAACGATGGTGCAGTGTTCTTTGGAAACGGCATCCAAGATGACTTCCGGACGGGTACCCTTCAGGAGAACGGACTTCGCGCCCTCGAGGAAGGAACCAAACCAGTGCATCTTCGCGCCGGTGTGATAGAGCGGCGGGATGCAGAGGAAGACATCGTCCTTCGTCTGGTGATGGTGGTTCTGCTCCACCTTGCAGGAATGGGTCAGGGACTGATGCTTATGCAGGATCGCCTTCGGGAAACCTGTGGTTCCGGAGGAGAAATAGATCGCTGCGAAATCATCGTCCGTCAGGCGGATCGCAGGGCTCGTGCTCGCGCAGTTCGCGGTCTGCTCGATGTAATCTTCTGCGAAGCTCGGGCAGTTCGGTCCGACATAGAACAGAAGACGGTTCGTGCTGATGTCGTCCGCGATCTCCTCGACACGGCCGATGAACTCCGGTCCGAAGACCAGAACGTCGACCTCCGCGAGCTCAACACAATATTTGATCTCGTCGGATGCATAGCGGAAATTCAGCGGAACGGCGATGGCGCCGGTCTTCAGGATACCGAAATAGATGGGCAGCCACTCCAGGCAGTTCATCAAAAGGATCGCGACCTTGTCGTTCTTTTTGATGCCGCGGGAGAGCAGCAGATTTGCAAAACGATTCGCCTTCTCGTTGAATACGTTCCAGGTGATCTCGCGGCGGTAATACGAGGTGGGAGCCGGCTCGGTGAGCTCGTACTCCTTCCACGTAACGCGGCGGGTCTCTTTGATCTCGGGATTGATCTCGACGAGGCAAATGTCATCCCCGTAGAGCTTACAGTTTCTCTCTAAGATTTCTGTGATAGGCATGATAAAACTCCTTGTTGCCGGAAGGATCCGGGCAGGTTGATAAAAATGTTCCAATCAAAAGGGCCGGATCTGCTCCGACCCTTTTTAAATATATCACTTTAAACTGATGAAGTAAAGCCTTTTTTACTCGATTTCCGCGGGTTCTGCGTATTCTTCTTCGGATTTATCCTCCGGAGTCGCGATCGCGTGCTGTTTTGCATAGCAGGCATCACAGACGGGGAAGGGGTGATCCCAGCGCAGCGGCTTGCCGCACAGGCGACAAACACGGCGGTAGAGACGCAGATTGTCCACGAGGATATCGCAGATATGGTCCGCCACCTCCGCCTTCGTTTCGATCAGCAGATCGTACTCGAACGGCAGTTCGAAACGGTTGCAGAACTGATAATACAGGTCCAGGATCTTATAGTAGGTCTCGTATTCGTCCAGATTCTTCGGATTGCGGGACGGAAACCAGAGCGCGTCCTCGCCTTTCGTGAAGAAGATGGTGCAGTAGTTCAGCCATTCCCTCTGGATCTCCGGTGTCTCCGCGAACGGGATCGTGATGGCGTCGTAATAGTCGTAGTTGTTCAGGTTCGGGACGCGGTCGTGCAGGATGCGGTACAACTGTACCTCTCGCGATACGTCGCGTCTGCGATAGACATCGCTCGTGGGCAATGACTGCCAGGTATTCAGGATATCGTCCAGACGATGGTCGAGTTTGATGATATTGTCCGGAACGCCGAGCTGGATGACCGGGAGCGGCGGCAGCGGCTGCTCTAACATGGTCTTCACCTGCTCGCAGTTCTCGACGCTGCGCACATAACCGACATCGTACATTCCGCGACGGCCTGCGCGTCCTGCGATCTGCTTCACCTCCTGCGGCTCCAGATGACGGTAGGTGACGCCGTCGAACTTCTCGGTCTCCATGAAGACCACGCGGCGGATCGGCAGGTTCATGCCCATGCCGATGGCGTCGGTCGCTACGACCACATCGGTATCGCCCTCGAGGAACAGGCGCACCTGCTCCTTACGGGACTGGTACGGTAGCGCACCGTAGATGACGCTGACCTTGCGGCCCTGCGCCTTCAGGTGCGACGCGAGCGCGAGCACCTTCTTTTTGGAAAATACGATCAGCGCGTCGCCCGGTGTCAGGTCGCGCTCCAGATCGTACGGCTCGTTCTCGAACACGAGCTCGGTGTCACGCGTATGTTCATGAATCTCATAGGTATCGTTGCATTCCTCGATCATCTTGCAGATGATGGGGAGGGCCTCCGGCGCCATGCACAAATGGATCTCGGTGCACATCAGGCCTAGGATGGCGCGCGTCCACGCGTAACCGCGGTCAATGTCCGCGATCATCTGGCATTCGTCCACGACGGCAATGTCGTAGACTTCCTCCACGTGGAGTTTCTCCACGGTACACGACATGATGGTCGCATCCGGGACGATGTCTTCCTCCTCACCGGTGGACATGGAGCACATAACATCCTCCATCAGGAAACGCTCCTGCACCTCCAGCGCGAGCAGACGGAGCGGCGAGAGATAGATGCCGTGCCGCGCCTCTTTCAGACGCTGCAGGGACTGGTAAGTCTTACCGGTGTTTGTGGCGCCCACATGGATGATGAAGTGGCGCAACAGGGCTCGAGCTTCGGGATAGGCGTCGATCGGGTTTAAGGGCAGAAGCTCCAGAATATCGTTTCGCGTCTGCTTCACAACGTAGCGCTCCCGGTAGATCTGGGAGAACGGCTGCGTAGCCAAAAGCTCCGGATTTTCCTTCTCCAGAGACAGGATGTCGCTGATGGGCGTGTCGCCGACACGTACCGTTTTGAAATCTTCGTATTCTTTTGCCGCGTATACATCGATCAGCGAGCGGATGTTCATCTGCGTCGGGCATGGGCGTTTGCGGGCAATGTAGCGAAACAACAGCCTTCGCATGCGGTTCTGGTCGGTGGCGTCATAGGGCGCCTCCAGATACGCTTCCAGAAATTCGTTCAGCGCGGGCGCCGTGATCGAAAACGGCTTGTGACGCTTCCGGATCCGGATCTTTCCGTAGCTGATCTTTTTGTAAATGTTGTGGTAGGCATTGGCCAGAAGACGGATCTCGTCTTGTTCGGTTAATGGTGTATTCATGTATCTATCATGGCTCTTGATTGGATTTACGGTAGTGCAAGAGCCTTCCTTGTCAAAATATGGATCGATCGGCCGTTGTTACGCATCGAGGAGTTTAAGAAGCGTCGGCTTCGCCTGCAGAAAATCGCAGAGCTTACGGATCTCCTGCATCTTCGCCGAATCGGGCGTCGCAGGGGAGTCACCTTTCTTCATGGCGCGGATCAGGATGTTCTTCGGTGTGTGCTCAGTGTCGATGAATTCCAGGATCTGCGCTTCGTAGCCGAGCGCAGAGAGAAGGGCAGCGCGGATCGAGTCCGTGAACAGGGCTGCCGTACGCTCCTTGATGAGACCGTAGGAAAACGGGATCGCCAGGGCATCGCAGCGGATCTGCTTATTCAGTTCGTGCTGGCAGCAGGGTACGGACAATACGACGCGGGCGTTGTGCGAGATGGCGTATGCGAGCGCGTAGTCGGTCGCC
>JAFZPG010000005.1 GCA_017550425.1 Lachnospiraceae bacterium
GTGGTACTGCTGTCGGATTTTTTGCCGATCACGCAGTGCTGGTCTATGTATTGATCGCCGTTCTTGCGTTCTTACTGGGGGTGCTTTTTACATTATTCTGTTTCCACATACGAAAGCACAAGGGGGAAGAGGAGCATGATCGAAAGCATTGATACGATAGTGCAGATCGCGGCTCTGCTTTTCTGCGCAGGTATTTCCCTCTGGCAGGCGATCAGACATCAAAGTCGCGCGTGGGTATTGGCCGTCTTTTTTTTCGGAAGTTATATGTTGGGAGATATCTTCTGGATGGTCTGCCTGATCTTTTATGGCAAGACTCCGCAGATCAGTGTCATTTCGGATCTGAGCTGGTATGCTTCGTACAGTTTTCTTTACCTCTTGTTGCTTCAGACGGCTCCGACAAAAGCGGGCGAAAAGAGACATTTTCTGCAGTGGCTCGGGCCGGCAGTATCCGTAGCCTTGGCAATATTCTTTATGCAATGGGGAGAGATCCTCAGCAACCTGATCTATGCAGCGATCATCGGACTGGTATTTTTTGCTTCGATCGGAAGGCTTGTGGAACGTGACAGATACCATAAACAGAGATTTCTGGCGGTCATGGCCATTGTGATCTGCATGATGGAATACGGGCTTTGGTTCTCATCCGGCTTATTTGAGGGAGAAACATTGGCGAATCCGTACTACTGGTTTGATATGCTGCTGACAGTGAATTGTCTTATCAGCCTTTTGGCCATAAAAAAGGCGGTGACAAAATGACTTACATTGAAAACATTTATATATGTCTTGCATCACCGATCCTTCTGGCGGTTCTGTGCCTTCACAAAGAGGAGCGCCGAAGTCTCGCTTTCCTATTGGCGGGAATGACGGCCTGTCTGTTTTCCGCATATATCAGTTCTTTCCTGGCCGGAGTTGCGGGCATTGATCAGACCGAGGCCGCCTGGGAGATCGCGCCGGTAGTGGAAGAGATCATGAAGTTACTGCCGCTGGTATTATTTGTCATGGTATTTGAGCCTGAAAAAAAAGAAGCGATCACAGGAACATTGTTTATAGCCGTCGGCTTCACGACATTTGAGAATGTGTGCTTTCTGACATCGTACGGATCTGCGGAATTGTTGCGCGTGCTGATCCGCGGTTTCGGGACCGGGGCCCTGCATGTCGTATGCGGTATGATCGTTTCCGTCGGCTTATATTATCTGTGGGACCAGGCGTGGCTCAGGGTCGTAGGCGCGTTCACGCTCTTGTGTTTCGTTATTACGCTCCATGCGATTTTCAACATATTGGTCAACCAGACGGGGGCAGTGTTCTGGATCGGAAGCGCGATACCTATCAGCATCATAATTGCTTATCTTGCATTTCCGAGAAAGCGGATGAATCTGTCCTGACAATGATTCCCAAAAACGATATTATTATATGTGTTTGCGGCACTATTTTTTGATATATCAGAACTTTAAAAACGGCTTAGTGTTTTTGGCGTTTTTTGACACATAGAAGGTGAATGCTTTTTTAGAGAGGAGGCGACATCCTATGCTGACGGCAGAAGAGAGAGTTAGAGTTCTTCACGAGCGTATGGACGAAAGACGACGCAGACGGGAACGACGAAAGACGGTTATCATGGGTATAGCCATCAGTGGGATCGCTGCATGCTTGCTGATGTTGATCATTGGAGGAGGAACCGCACATTTCGGCGGTACGGCCGGAATGTACAGCGGCGCAACAATGCTGTTCGACGGCGTTGGAGGGTACGTACTCGTCGGGGTAGTCTCCTTTTTTGCAGCAGTTGTCATTACAGTAGCGTGCATTCGCTGGAAGAAAAAACAGGAAAACGATCCGAATTCGGATAATAATACACAAGGAGAGGACAAAGACCATGAGAACGAACAGTAGTAAGATCAAAAAAGCGATCAGTTGCCTGCTGACCCTGACGCTGGTATTGAACACGCTTCCGTCGAATTTAATGCCTACGGCTTCGCAGGTGGTACAGGCAGCGCCCAATACCTCGAATGATGCTTTGGAGTATAAGCGCGTGGACGCTCCCGAGGTGGCGTTTTTTAACGCTTATACCGGAAAGAATGATGCGTTCTATCGGAGTGTAATGAGCAGTAGCAACTACAACGCCGTCGAGGCGGGGTATTTCGGTACCTTGAGGTATAGCACAAAGGTGACCGGTACGAAAGACTACTCTTGGAGCGGTTTTTCCGGAAGCAATATCTACTCATTGCGGAAGAATAACTCCGATATAAAGATGGGCTATTCTGTGACGCGGACGAGTAACCCCCACTCGCATACGGTCTACCTTTTTGTGAAATACGAAATGAACAGTTATTCCAACACCAGTTTGGGCTTCAGCCTCGGTGGCATGGCTCTTAACGGTGTTTTCAACTATTCGGGATATAATAAGTCTCAGGATACGTATCGTGCGGGAAATAAACAGTTTAAAACGTTTGTTCCCCAGGATGGTAAGAGCCTGGATCTGGCGTTCAATGTCAGCCCCATAAAATATAATGATAATAAGGATACCTGTGGCTGCGGCGGCATCTCCGAAGGCTGCATGGTCTGCTTCTATGACGGAACAGCCCCGTACTTCACGCAGGTGAGTATTCAAAACACAAGTGGTTCAGTCTGCAATAATTTTAAGCCCGGGGACAGTGTCAACATTGTGCTGACCTGCTCCGAGCCTGTTCGCTTTGCTGATGACAGCGCAAGTGGAAAGGGAAATGTATACATCGGCTTGAAGTTGAACGGATCGACCGAAAAACTTTATGCCCATCTTACTAAGCTAGACGGAAATAAGATCACATTTACTTATGATGCCCCGGCAGATCTGACGAAGATCTATGATGTTGCCAGCATCGATCTGACTGCAGCTCCTTCAGGCGGGACGGCTCTGCTGAATGGCGAGGCGGTGGTACCCTTAAAGCAACTCAAGAAAAGTGGCGCATTTACCGTGCAGGTGCCCAATGGCGAAAAGGAGATTGGTATCACTAAGACCACCAGTCCCGTCACTGACATCGCAGGTAACGCCGTGTATTTGGATTCGGGTGATCCGAAAAATATCACTCGGTCATTCAACATCGATGGCGAGAAGCCTTATGCAGTTGAAGTGGATATCGTCGCAGATACCAAGAATGCAGATATTAAGGAGTTAAATCTTTCATCGAATGAGAACGACACAAGTGATCAATTCCTTGGAGTAGGGGATACATTGTCCCTGAAAGTGTATATGAACGAAGTCGTTAAGATGTCCGGTAGTGCTACTTTGACGACGAATATCAAAAAGAGTAACGGCGCCTACCTTACGTTTACAGCGACACCGAAGTACAAAGTTAGTGCTACCTCATCAAACCTGGGGTCACAATACGGCTTGGGTGCGTCTGAGGGCGAAATCTCCGTTCTACAAACCCCTTCACAGACGATTGAAAAAGAAATGACGATCGATGATGCTAAGGGAGAGATCAAGATCACCAAAATTGAGTATTCCAACATGAAGGATTTGGCCGGGAATGTAGCGGGCGATAAGGCCGAGGCTAAATCTCCGAAACAGCAATATCATATCGATACCGATGCTCCGACGGCGGAAGTCTCCGACGTAACAGGAGCCAATAAGACCGACTACGGATTTTGCGTTCCTTTCAAGACAACGGACAATACCGGTGGATCAGGTGTAATTGGAATGCGTGCCTCACTGAAACTGGGCGGCGGAACGCTTACCGGCAGATTTGAGTTTGCCGTTACCGGAAATAAAGATATGCCAAAGGATACGGAATGGAAAGAAGGCGCGGAGGGCATGAACTTGCCATTCATCCAGACCGGTGATACACAGTACTTACATGTAAGGTCGATCGATAAGGATAACTATGACTATGACGTGAGTGAACTGAGCTTTACCCTGTCGGACTACGCGGGTAACAGAGACGAGACGACTAAAGTCAATGTTACCGGTGTGGGTCTTGATACAGTAGGCCCTATCATTTCGGCAGGAAACAGCAATAGGTCATATAATAATACAACGAATAAAGGTACTCTTACCGCAGAGATCAAGGTCAAAGACCCCAACAGCGTGTCCTCTGTACAGTATCTGTGGAATGATGGTTCAGATGTGACAGCGGAGGACGACGGCTGGGTGAGTGCTACCGGCACTATGGACAGTACTTCTGTCAGCGCGAATGCCACAGCGGAAGTTCCTTCCCAAACGGCATTCAAAAAGACCCTTTGGGTCAAAGCAACGGACGGAGCCGGCAACGTCAGAGTCACAAATCTTGGCGAGTACAGCTATAGTTTGGAAGGCATCAAGTATGAACTGGAGTACCCTGTAAATGTAGTCCTCGAACCGACTTTAAAGATCAAATCGCTCGAAGATGGAGGAGCCTTGATATTTGACGTGCAAAAACCCGGAGATCCTGACACCCACTATATTTTGGCTCTCACCAATAATCAGAGTTACAAATTTGAAAACATTTTTGCAATTGGCACCGAATGGTTTACAGCTACGCTCGACGAAACGGACGGGATCCAGTTTAAGAATCTGGAAGAGGCTGACATGTATGCGTTCTATCAGGGCTACAAACAAATCACAGGAAATCTTTCAGTGAAAGTTTATTCCGGCACGGCGAATATTGAAGGTACAGAGCAGAGCGCTGATATTATGCGTTCGAAGTGGTATTCTGATTCAGACTCGGATATTTCAATTTCCACCAACGCTAAGGTTGAGACCTTCACGCTTAAGGTTTCTTATGAAAAAAACGGTTGGGGAAAAGTGTTTAGTAAATTCGATCTCTCCGTAGATACTAGTAAATGCGGGCCCAAATATTATCTCCCCACGGTAGAGGGGGCACAGCTCACCTTCGACTTGGGTGAGGATTTGCATGGTTGGAATTTTTCCGATATCGATTGGGAAAAATCATCTATCAAACTGGAAAACATCGATACTAGTGAAACAACCTATGTCTGTGGAATAGGCTATGGCCCGAGGCAAACGATCACGATCCCTGCCATCAACGTGGAGTCTGGTGTTTACTCTCTCCGAATATATTTGATGCGACGTTCCGTGCCTGACGATGAGGATGCAGCGTACAGGCGTTCTGAAATGTTATACATTGATGTTACGGAGCCGGGAATAGTGAAACCGGAAACTTTAGCAAAAGTGTCGACCTATAGCAACAGCACAGGAGCGTATGAAGCCATCGCCTATGATCCGGACAAAACGATCTACCTGCCCACCCAAAAATATAAAAACTATCTCTCTGTGGATGTGTTAGAACCGGACGGAGTCACGCCCCACAAGGAAAGCGAACATTATCATGGGTTCGAGTCCGGTTCTGTTTCCGTGCTCGTCTGGAACACTGCACATCCGGATATAAAGGTCCGACTACTTAATAGAAAATGCTTGGCTGAGGATGAAGAGAGTGGGGAGATCTATCTGCATGAGATCGATTCTTCTGAAAACACCGAAAAATGTCTGTTGACCTTCGGTGTCGGATCATCAACAACAAGCAATTCTACTGAGATTCTGGGGTTGGAAACGGATCAGGACAACGTGATCGCACTTCAGGCAACCTATGCTAACGGCCGCAACTCGGATATCACCTATTTGACGATCCATCCGGTCAGCCTTAAACTGAGTGGTACAACTACTACACTTCCGGCACAAACTGCAAGTTGGACGCCAGATTATCCTACTAAATGGAGCGGCATCTATACCGTTGACCCCGAAAAGGCTGCCGTGGTCTTTACCCCCGATGAGGAATATGCCGGCGTGATTGCCTCTTCCGGGCTGCGCCTGTACTGTGGTCGGGGAGTTAACCCATACTCTCGTAGTGATTTTGTGTGGGCAGATGATTTCGAGCCCATTGAGATGACAGCCCAGGGTGATGGCAGCTATATTGCTAAAGTTCCGGTCTACAACAAATCGATAAAGGATGCCATATCTTCTTGCGACGATGGGTATAAGTTTACAGAGTTTTATTGTATCTATGCGGAAGATATCTATGGAAACCGGGCCGATGTGAGCACAGCAACGGCCGTGATCGTTGCCGACGGTACGGCTCCGGTCATCAGGGATGCGAATGTCGTCACAGACGCTAACGGGAAGTTCACAGCGACCTATCACGTCTATGATGACAGTCTGCATTCCATCGTGACAACAGGCAACTGGTATATTCGCCATACTGCATCTCCGATCACATTGGAGTTTTCCTTTAACGACGAATATGCCCGGGCGATCGGTGCGTCCGGAGATGGACTTACACTGAACGTGGAAATGCGTCCGCAATGGCCTTACTACAACTGGACGACGACGGATTCCAATTCCATGGGCATTCAGACGGTGAACGCAGTTTTAGAAGCAGGAGAAACTGTTCGCATATATCACAATGGCGGTGGTGAAACCGTACCGACGGATGTCTATCTCACCGTCACGGTGGAGGGTTATGTCAGCCCGAAGATCACTAGTGCCACGGATATGACACTGAACCTGAAAGCCACGGACGTTCATGGCAATGCCTGCGATGCAGTGGGCGCGACGGCATCTGTCACCGGCGTTACTCCGAAGGTTATTGATAAACAGTATAAACGATCCGAGTTTTTTTATACCCCTCAGAGTTCTACATTGGCTAATAAGGCCCTGTTCCTGACCTTCAATGTTCCGGTACAGCCGAAAGAAAGTTGGATCAATCGTAACATCGAAGGATTTTCCACCGAGTGGGCTGATGGCTTTCCCATTTGGAAGGATGGCACCTGGGATATTACTTTCACCGATCTGTTCGGCACGGAATATACACAGAGCCTGGTACTGGAGGACGTGATCGGCAAGTACGGCTTCGAACTCGCATTCTCCACTTTGGACTATGTATCCGCCAGTGAGGGCGTGACTTTGACCTTTATGCCAGACAATGACGGTGAGCTGATCTACACTGGCGGGGTCCGCAATGGCAGTTACACATGCACAGAAAACGGATCTTATTACCTTCACTGGGAGGGCGACGGAGAGTACGATCTTCTGCCCGTCTATTTGAACAACATCGTCTCCGGTGGTCCTGAGGAAACACTGTACTTCTACTTCGACGAGTTCAAGGAACAGTATAAGGCCGGTTCGGAAGAACAGTTCCGCGGAACGACTACCGGCTCTGTCACGGTGTCTTACAAAACCAGTCGTGAGACCAACCCTGTAGGTGATACGACCCTGACCTTTAAGGCCGGTGATAGCGATACCTTTACATTTAAATACTACGACATTCCCACGGCTTTCACTTATACCATTTCAGGAAAACTCAGTGACTACGGAATCACGTTAGCGGCTCCGATCATACCTTATGCGGATGTTGATGCGCCGACCATTGATCTGGTGAGTGTCTGGAAGCAGCAGGGCGGTGGCTTCGTACAGGCCGAGGCATTCCCCGGCAGCGCGGACGAAACCGCTGTGAAGAGCGCCATTGGAAGAGCCGGAACGGCCCAGGGCTTTGACTTCGTAGTAAAAGCTTCGGATTACTCCAAGTGGAAGGTAGTCGTAAAATCCACTGTGCCTACCGGTATGAGTTATGCTTCGGCGACCAGCGACACGATCCCCGGCGTATCTGTAAGCGGAAACAACGTTCTGGTCACAAAGGATGTTGCCAGCGATTTCTATATTGTTGTGGTGGACAACGCGAAGACAGACTCTGCAGCTACTGCAGACAATTTCTCGTATATTAAGATTCCGAATGGCAGTTATCGGTTTGATACTGTGGCACCCGAGATCGTTACGACCACTGTTGCCGACGGCCTGTATTCCAGAACCGTATATATCAAGGCAACGGATCAGGATGATGCGGGCAATGATACCGCCGACGGAGTGACCATAACCGGCGCGAATGTTATAGCAAACACCGATACAAATGCAGCGGAATATCCATACAAACTGTTATTTACTAACAACAGCACCGTTGTGACGGTCATTGCGACTGATGCGGCGGGCAACAGCGCTTCTGTCAACCTTCAGGTTTCGGGCATTGATGTGTCTGCTCCGATCCTGAAGACCACATGGTCGCCTTGCTTCCAGGATGCCACAACCGGAAAACTGGATAGGAGTAACCCTACGATCGGTCCGGTAAACACTGATGTAGTAGCTCATATTACCAGTGACAAGGATATTATGGAGGTTACGGCAACTTGCTCGGATTACTATGGCGGAACGTATATATATGATTTCAACAACCCGTACCAATATTGGTGGGGATATATTGAGTACACCAGTCAGCGGGTTTCGGTACACTTTACCGACGGTTATGATAGTGCAGATACCAAGGTTACTTTGAATATCACTGCTCCCAACGGGCAAACCACACCGGTCACCGTGACGCTGAAAGGCGGTGTGATCGATAAGTATGCTCCCTATATTGACATAGATAACGTTGAAGAAGTGAAACGGGCCGGTTATGATGTGCCTTACGCCTTGACGTTGCACATCCGACCTTCAGAGGAAGCCTACTGTACCAACTACGGTCCCATCGGCGAACTGTATTACGATGACGTAGATCAGGCACACCTGCTGAGAGTAACGCTGAAAGATACCAGCCCGCAGACATTCAATTTTGTGGACAAAGCCGGAAACCAAAGAAAACTTGAGATCTCCGAAGATTTCTTTAAGTATTGGTTCCCTTACTTCGATAACGTGGCTCCGACGATCGGGGTAGACGTTCCGGATAACGCGAACGCGACGAACGGATCGGTAGCCGTGACTGTTACTGCAAATGAAAACTGCACTTTGAGCTCCGATGACAGCTCTGTGACTTGCTCAGCCATGACCTTACAGGGAACGGACAGCGAAGGAAACGAGATCTGGACCGGCGTAGTCAGCGCCACCACCAACGGAACTTTCCGTGTGTATGCTACAGACGAAGCAGGCAACACGACCAGCGAAATCTTTACGATCAACAACGTTGATAAGACGATCCCGATCATCCGTTTTGATCCTACTACGGTCAGAGTGCGTCAGGACAGCGAAGCGGCTGCATTGACCAAACTTCTGGATGACGGAGTCACGACTTGGGACAATGTTGCAATCCAGGCAGGTACACTGTCCTATGATGCTTCCGGTGTGCTGCTCGATACCGCGGGTATCTATCCGGTTACCTATACCGTGAGTGATACGGCCGGAAATGTCGGACAGGCGGTGCGTTATGTCAAAGTCATCGACAAGAACCAACCGATCATTATGATCGACGGTAACCTGACAGAAGAAAACGGCACGACAAGTGAAAATATCGGAAAGCATACGCTGTCTGTCAGCGGCTTGAAGACAGAAAACGAGCCGTATACCTTAAAACTGGTCAAAGGCATCTGGTCCTCCGGCCAGATGAAGAGGGCTTCCGCCTGCATTCCGGTCGGAGAGGACGGCAGCTTTACCATTGATACTGCAGGTTTCTACACTGTTTACATTGTGACTCAATCGCGGCAGACCTATCGGACTCTGCTATATGTAGAGAAGTAAGGAGTGGAAAACATGAGGAATATGAAAAGATTTTTGGCGATTTTGCTTTGCATCGCGCTGATCCTGCCCATGCGTCCCGCATACGTTTCGGCGAATGATGAAGATGTGCTGAAGCTCGATAATGGTTACATAGAGGTCAGCGTGTCGAAGAAAAACGGCGGATTTGTGGTCAATACCGTTGAAGGTAACCGGCTGAAGAAATCCGACAACAACAAAAAGTTGCTCTATCATAGTGACGCTTATGATACCTCCTTTGTGTCTTTCCGCGTAGGAGAAGGAGCAGAAGCGAAAGATTATATTTTCGGCGGAAAATATGATACTTCCAGTGCTGTGAAAGTAACCCAGGCGGCAGCGGGCGGCGACATCGTTGCCGTATGGTCAGTCGATGGCATCACCTTTACACAGACCATCACACTGGCTGCGGATAATGCTAACGAACACGGCATGGTATCCATTAGCCTGGAAGCCCGGAATAACAGCGGAGCAGCAGTTCCTGTTCAGGCGCGTATCTTGTTTGATACGTGCCTGGGTGATCAGGACTATGCTTACTACCAGGTGTCCGGCGGAAGCCTGACGAACACCATGAAGACCGAACAGATCATCACGGACGAAGAATCCTTACGGAGTTTTTATGCCGTAGATGACATCGGAGCTACGATGGTTACGGCCTATGTGGTCTCAAGCCCCACGAAAGCGGCCATCGGCCACTGGAACAATCTGGCAGCAAGTCTGTTTGACTTTGCGCCGGATACATCTCTGAACTTTACGAATGCGATCAACGATTATCTGACGGCGGACAGCGCCTGCGCCCTGTATTATGATCTGGGCACCGTAGGAAATGGACAGTCTGGTTCCGTGGTCAGCTATTATGGCATTTATTCCAACCACACGGTAAATCTGGAAAACCGCGTAGCCATCAATACCGTAGCTCCTCTGCGTCTGGAGCTGAACAGCGACAAAAGCGCCTATGTGCGGCAGAGCGAAGTGGGCATCGCGGATTTCGCGGTGACCGTCAGCGCGGAAAACTATAACAGCGATACCTCCGGGGATCTGGAAAACGTGATCCTGGCTGTGCGCAGCACCGCCGGACTTCGTTCGCTTAACGACAGCGGACAGGCCATGAACGGATTTGAATTCGATACCTATGACCCGCTGACCATTCCCTATACGAAGATGGCGGAGGGTTCAACGATCACAAAGACGCTGTATTTCCAGGCGCAGGCTCCTGTCAGCGCCAGCTATGAGCGCATCACCATCGGAATGTATAAGGATTCCGTGACCACCGAGAATCTGTTGGGAGAGAAGACCGTTTACATCTTGCTTCCCGGCAGTGACGGTAATATCCCTAAGGTCAGCTTCGTATCCATGACACCGGACACGATCTATTCTGCGGGTACTCGGCATTTGTATGTAGCAGTGACCAATGAGACGATCCTTTCGAATGCATTGGCACAGGGCACCTGTTTTGTTAAGGCATACAGCGCTGACGGCAAGACGGTACGGGATATTCCTTCCGATGCGATCACGGTCACCGACGGTATTGCCGATATCGCATTATCAAATGACATTTCCCTCGCACTCGGAAGCTGGTACCTGCAGCTGGAGTGGACCGACGATGCTGTCAGCAACGGTATCGTTACCAGGGACTATCAGAAGCAAACGTCGTCCATCCTGAATTTCACGGTTTCGGACGATCCGAAATACAAAAATGAATCTTATGGCGTTCTCGCGGCCGTAAAATATAAGGTCGGCTCCGGTTCTTCTCAGACCTTTAAATACCGTCTGGAGAGCTTCAAGGATGAAAATGCATTCAAGGCATTCGCCGAGGATAAAGATCATAAGTGGAATGAGATCCTCCTGGTGTTCCGCGGTGAGTTTACCGGGGATAACCGTTATCCGGTGAAGGATGAGAATGGAAAGATCGTTGGTTTCCGTTATTATACGGCAGTCAGCACAAAGAACGTGGACCCCGATACCCGGGAAACCAAGGTGGACAACTGCATCACCATAAATAACTGTCTGGACTTTGAGGGCGGCACGATGTCCGTCTACTACGAAGACTATGAAAATGTCAGTCAGGACAGGGCAATGGAATCCGCGATCCTGACCGAGTTTGACGGCGACCTCTACACCAGTGATGAGCGCAGTTCCGTCTGGACAGGTAAGGCTGGTCTCAGTAAATTGGTTCAGGGACAGGACTTCGCACTGATCCAGTATGATCAAAACGGCGTCCGTAAGAGCACGCCGGCCGAAGCTATCACGCTGATCTGGCCCAACGTATTCAGTTATGCCCAAACGCTCGCAGGTATGGCCTTTAAACTGGCATACGGACAGTTTGGTGTTATGAAAAACGGCGACGGATCAGAGATCGGCCGGACCATCGGTTTTGCAGCCAGCCTGAGCCTGAGTTTTATGAGTTCTCCGACTCCGGAGGATGACACTGCTGCGCCGGATACTTACTTCGACCGGATGAAGGAGTTGTGGAAAGACTGGCGTGGCGCCAGCATTTATCAGTATGCATATCACGGAGATCGCTTCAACAAATTGACCAATATCGACATGAATGACTCTACCACCGCTCACAATAATGCGGAGAAGGGTGTCGCGGCATCGGTCATGGTAAAGGATATCCTGTTTGGATGCGGTCAGGGTTTTGTCGGCCTCAACTTTACGGTATCCGTTACGGTGAAAAACCTGATCGACGAACTGCCGAAGGTGGAAGGTACTCTTTCCATCAATACGATCAACAACTGGTCCTTCGGAATGTCCGGTTCGTGTAAGTTCACGGACAACATGAAGATGGAAGCGAAGCTCAGTTTCAAGAGTTATAACAATATCCCGGTGCCGGATGATTTCTATTTCTACATTGGCGGTTTCAAACCCGGCTTAAATGTAGATGGTGGAGGTGTGCTCTGGCTCACCGGCGGAGGCGGCGGTTTCTCCAACCTTTACGACACGATCTTCTGTACGAGCGGTTTACCGCCTCTTAAACTCATCATTACCGCAAGTTTCAGTATCGTTCAGGTTCTGAATGGTACGGCAACGCTGACGATCGGCCTGACTGGTTTTGATCTGACCGCAAAAGATATCAAGGTCATGGATCAGATCGAGATCATCAAAAAGATCCAGTTGGGACTGCAGTGGTACCCGGACCTCAAACTTCAGGCAGGTATCTATGTCAGCATGTTTGAAAAGACCATCGAGGGCCAGGGCTATATTATCCTTTTGGGTAAGAACTATACAGACTGGTTCTTCGAGATGTTCGTCCGGGCCGCTTTGAAGGTGCCTGAATCGGTGCCTGCTGTGGGAGGAATGACGCTCGTCGGCGCGGATCTGGGTATCAGTACGGAAAAAATCTGGGGCGCCATTCAAGCCCTCTGCATCACTATCGGCGTGTCTTACTACTGGGGTGAAGACAGCGTAAACTTCGGCTCCGGCGGAGACAAAGCACAGCCTACCTACCCGAACCTTTTGCTCAGCGGCTATGACGGCGAATGTGAGGATTTTCCCATCGCTCATGACGATGAGAATAACCGTACTCTGTACGCACACTTCGGAACCAACTTTGAAGCCCCCAGAGGTGCGCAAGTGCTTACGGGAGGCGATCTGATCCTGATGGATGTGGCCGGCGTATGGTCGAACCTCGAAAGAACTTCCCATAAGTTTAATCTCGGCAAATATAATGCCGGAAGCAATGAGGCAACGGTCGTACAGTTAAACTATCAGGCAGAAAGCCTCGAAGAGGCAAAAACACTGGCGAAGAGTTTTACCGTTAAAGACGCGCAGGATAACAAATTCCC
This sequence comes from Lachnospiraceae bacterium, assembly GCA_017550425.1. Classification (GTDB taxonomy): domain Bacteria; phylum Bacillota; class Clostridia; order Lachnospirales; family Lachnospiraceae; genus UBA1201. Next base: position 13,261 of record JAFZPG010000005.1, read on the forward strand.
GCTCACCTTCTATGACGGAAATAACCCGGATACTGCCAATGCGAATATTACGTGGAACAGCGAGAGCAAAATGGCTGCGTATGCATTTACGGTAACACAGGAAAACCTGTTTGATAAGAACTGGTTCATCTCCACAGATACAACGGTTGCCGACATAGTTCTTTACAATGTATTGCCCATGCCGGAACTTACCGATGTATCGGCATCCGGTTCCATCGTTGCAGGCGGCGAAGCAAATATCGGCTGGAAGGGTTCCGGCCTGGATGAACTGGACAGCATCAGTTTCTTCCTTTGCACCGGTACAGATCCCGGTGAGGATGCAGGCTATCCTCTGACCAGAGATTATGACTCTACCGGAATCACGGACAGTAGCGTGATCCAAAGCGGTGCTGCCACACTGAAAGTACCTGCGGGAATCCCGAGCGGCAACTATTATCTGCGGGCGGTTTATTCCAAGGATGAGCAGCTGAACGCTGTATTCTATAGTAGCGGTACGTATAAGGTTACAAACGCGAATACTCCGGCTGCGATCGGTACTCCTGCTGTCAGCGCGGCGGGTGACCTGAAATACAAAGTTTCCATCCCTGCTACAAGCGATGCCAATACCACCGGCTATGTGGTTACGGTATACAACAAAGACGGATCGGAAACCGAAATCACCGGTTTGACCTATGACAAGGCTGAAAACGGAGCGACTGTATTCGAGATCGGCGGAAGTTATATGGCGCCGGTCAAGGCGGATGACACAAACCCGGATTCCGCTGTTACGGGTACGACAACGTTCGGCCTTAAGGGTGGAGAGAGCTACATCATCGGCGTTACACCTTACAAATTGGTGGATACGGATGGTGATGGTGAGCAGGATAACATCATTTACGGAGCAGAGAAGCGGACTTCCGCAACAACGCTTCCGAAAGCGGTTACTCCTACGGCTGCTCTTACCATCGACGGCAAGACTTTGACAGCCCTTTCCGACATGAATGAAGGAAGCGCGATCCCTGTATTTACAACGGATGCATTTAATATCAAAGCCTCCTTCTCGGAAGCAGTCAGCGGCGTCTGGAGACTGGACAGCAGTGAACTTTGGACGAAAGCTGACGACGATACTTCCGTTGTTTCCGGTACATTTAAAAACACGGCAAATACATTTATCAATATTCCGGTCCTCAGTGACGGGGATCATACCCTGACTCTGACCGGAAAGGCATCCGACGGAGACAGCTTCTCTTACAGCTATCATTTCACCGTGGATACCACAGCACCCAGACTGATCCTTTCGTCACCGTTAAACGGAAGTCCTTTCCGCGAGGATGGTACTCTGACCATAGCCGGTGTGACGGATGCAGATGCAAAACTCATGATCAGCATTGACGGAGGACTTCAGCAGAAGCTTTCTGTCACGAGAAATGCAGACGGAGTATTCTCAGAAACGATCAGCATTCCCGATTATGACAGTGCGTCCGGCCACAGCCTGAGCATTTACGCGGAAGATCCCAATGGAAACCGCACGGAACTTCGGGAGATCTTTGTGATCCACCCGGCTCTCGGTGATCTGAACAACATCGAACTCATGGTTGACGGCGCAGTCCCGGGCAGCGGTTGCATCAGCACGGTATTGCCTGCGGAAAACGTTGCGCTGACGGTCACCGGTGTTACTTCGGACGGCAAGCGTTTCGCCATGGATCCGTCGCGTGTATATTGGAGAAGTTTTGCAGCTGATGGTAACATTACGGTTGGCGACGGCAGCTTAAGCTACTCCGATTATGCGAAGGGCTTCGTGGAGGCAATGGTAGAGGTTTCTACCGGCGCATACCTGACCTCTTCGGTAGCACTGAATTCCGAATTGCCGGCGGGCACCGTTTCGGTTTCGGCTACGCTGGGCGGAAAAGTTACCGGCGGCGGTGAATACAACGTGGGAGACAGTGTTACGCTGACAGCGGCTCCGGAAGAAAACTATCGCTTCGATGGTTGGGAACTGAGCGGCGTTGACGGCTTGGATCTCACAAGCGCAACTTTGAACTTTACCATGCCGGACCATGCAGTTTCGGCAAAAGCGACTTTCGTTACGACTGTCATCGTTGGTGATCTGAACGGAGACGGCACCCTGGACGAAGCGGATCTGACTCTGCTTAAGGATTACCTGCTGGGTAAGGACGTAACACTGACCAACTCCGGGGATCTCAACGGAGACGGCAGCGTGAATACATTGGATCTGATCCACCTGTATAAATACCTGCTGAACAACACGGGCAATTCCTCCAATGTGATGACGGAGGCACCGATCCTTACTTTGTCAAAAGAGATCGCAGCGTCCGGTGAGGACGTGACGATCCGGGTCGACCTTTCCGATAATCCCGGTATCATGGCGATGCTGCTTAAGATCAGTTATGATCCTGCATTGCTTACATTGACCGGATGCGAGGACGGCGAGCTGACTAAATGGGATCAGAACGGCGACACGGTTTTGTGGCTGGGAAAGACGGACAGCGGCTTTAACGGCACAGTGCTCGATCTTAAATTCCATGTTGCGGACCTGGCAACTCCCGGAGATATTGTCGTTACGCTTACGAGCGGAAACGGTGACATCGGCAACTATAGCGAAGACGCTTTCCTGCCGACAGTTACAGCCGGAGCGGTTCACATTCACGAATGGAACACACCGACCTACATTTGGGCGGATGACAACAGCACCGTGACTGCTAAGGCAGTCTGCGCGGGCGACGCAACCCACGTGGAAGAGGAGAAAGCAACCACCGTCTATACCGTGACAGCAATGCCAACCGGTGATAAAGACGGCACAGGCACTTACACGGCTACGTTTACCAACGCTTTGTTCTCAACGCAGACGAAGTCGGTGGATATTCCGGCAACCGGTTATGAATATGATGAGCCGACCTACACCTGGGCGGATGACAACAGAACCGTGACTGCAAAAGCAGTCTGCAAGAATGATGCTTCCCACACGGTGGAAGAGACGGTAAATACCGTTTATGAAGTAACGTCAAATGCTACTTGTGAAGAAGATGGTACAGGCACGTACACGGCTACGTTTACGAGTGCACTGCTCTCTACGCAGGTGAAGACGGTAACACTTCCTGCGACGGGGCATAACTACGGTGAGCCGATCTACACCTGGGCGGACGACAAGAGCGCCGTGACTGCAAAGGTAGTCTGCGCGAATGATGACTCCCATGTGATCACGGAGACCGTCGACACGACGTACGCTGTGTCAACATATCCTACGGCTGAAAAAGAAGGCACAGGCGTTTACACGGCAGCATTTACCAATACAAGGTTCTCAACGCAGACGAAGACCGTGACCATTCCGGTAACGATCCGCGTCTATGGCGAGCCGACCTACACCTGGGCGGACGACAACAGCACCGTGACAGCAAAAGCCGTTTGCAAGGATGATGCATCGGATGTGATTGAGGAGACTGTGAATACCACATACACGGTAACCAAGTTCCCGACGGACACAGAAGACGGCACAGGCACTTATACGGCAACATTTACCAATACACTTTTCTCAACACAGACTAAGACCGTGACCATTCCGGCAACGGGACATAAGTTCGGCACACCTATCTATAGCTGGTCCGACGATAATAAGACCGTGACTGCAAAAGTGGTTTGCCAGGATGATGCATCCCTTTCGGTTGAGGAAACGGTGGATACAACTTACACTGTATTGACGACTCCGGGTTGCGACACCGATGGAGCGGGCATTTATAGGGCGAACTTTACAAATGAGTTACTCTCATCTCAGTCGAAGACGGTGACTCTGTTTGCAACAGGTCATGACTGGGGCATTCCGACTTACATCTGGGCCGATGATAACAGTTCCGTGACAGCTAAGGCAGTCTGCGGCAAAGACACTTCCCATGTGATCGAAGAGACAGTCAAAACCGTCTATGAAGTGACGACCTTCCCTACCGGTGAAAGAGACGGCGTAGGCACTTACACGGCGACATTTACCAATGCACTGTTCTCAGCGCAGGTGAAGACCGAAACCATTCCTGCAACGGAACATACCTACGGAGTTCCGACCTATGTCTGGAGCGAAGACGGCAAATCCGTAACTGCAAAAGCAGTAAGCATGGATGACGAATCCGTTGTGGTCGAAGAGACCGTGAGCGTTGAATTCGTTGTGGAGACCGAAGCTACCTGTGAAACCGAAGGAAAAGGCATATATACGGCGAAATTCAGCAATCTGCTGTTCTCAACGCAGACCAAGGAAGAGGTCATTCCTGCAACAGGTCATGACTGGGATACTCCGACCTACGTTTGGTCCGAGGATAACAGTACCGTGACAGCTCGGGTAGTCTGCAAAAACGATGCTTCCCACGTAGTGGAAGAGACCGTAAATGCAACTTATGAGGTAACAACACCTGCCGGAGAAAGCGAAGAAGGTACAGGCACCTACACGGCGACCTTTACGAACTCGCAGTTCTCAGCGCAGACGAAGACAGTAAGCATTCCTGCAACGGCAGAAGCAGAGGCATCGGATAAAAACATCATTCCGTATGTGATACTGGCTGCAGTCGGTGCGTCAGGTCTGCTCGCATTGATCATCCTCCTCCTCGTGAGAAGGAAAAAGAAGTCGGGCGGTAAATAAGCGCCCAAGTGAACGTAAGAGGCATCCTATGAAAATAAAGAGATCATTCTCCATTTTTCTGATGTTATGTATGTTTTTGCTCATGCCGGCAGCTGCGCTGCCGGTGAGAGCGGAGACTGCTCCCGATACGGAATATGCCGGCGCAGCAGAAACTGCTGCGCCTGTTCGCATTGCGTTTATTGACAGCGGGATCTCCACAAAGCATATAGACAGTTCCCGCATTTTACAGGGTGCCAATTATATCTTTCCGGAATCGGATACCGAGGACCGGGTCGGACATGGCACAGCCACCGCCGGTTTGGTTTTGGGCGCCGAGGATCAGGGAGTTACCGGGATCTGTCCGGATGCCCTGGCCATTCCTCTGGTCGTGGTAGACCATTATCCTTCCGGTGCCGTGAAAAACGGAGGCCCCGATGCTTTGTGTAAGGCGATCTATGATGCTGTGGATCGTTTCGGCTGTCGGGTCGTTAATATCAGTCTATGCACGACGGAGGACTCGGCAGAGCTTCGGACAGCGGTCGCTTATGCAGAGGCACAAGGTGTCATTCTGATCGCCGCTGTCGGAAATGACGGGGAGGATGGGAAAACCTATTATCCTGCTGCATATGAGTCGGTGATCGCTGTAGGCTCAGCGGACGGAGATCAGGTTGCGCCTTTTTCCCAAAGCGGCGCGGACATCCTCGCGGAAGGCGTGGATCTGCTTACAGCCACAAATCATAATGCAACGACACCTGATTTGGTATCAGGGACATCCTATTCCTGTGCTTTGATCTCCGGGATCTGTGCCCGGCTGATCACGGCTCATCCGGAATTGACGCCGGAGAACGTTCGAAAAACCCTCTACTCACATGCGAAGGATCTGGCGGATCCGGGGTTCGATCTAAGAAGCGGATGGGGTGTGATCTCTGCGTATCAGGATAACTGGTATATGTCCCCGAACGCCTTGGATACGCCATCATTGAAGGAAGACAGCCGACAGGACGTGGGATACAGGGTATTACAATACTGCCGGAACATGTTGATCACCGTGCTTAAAAATTTTCGGGTGCGTTGTGTACTGCGTCACCTTCCCTATTGACATATCTACAAGAACTGGTATAATTAGTATTCAGAGGGGCAAGATGTTCCTCTGAATATTTATTTTGACGTTGATGATGCAGCAGTAGATCGCATTTGAGACCGCACAGAGAGCGACGGGTGGTGAAATGTCGCAGGAGGATGGGATCGAATTTTCGGCATCGGAGTCTTCGCTGCTACGGGAAGTGTTCCCGGTGTGGCGGATGTATCCCCTGCATTAAAGGGTTCGAGTGAGAAGGAAGCATTTTCCTTCTAATTTGGGTGGTACCGCGAGCAATCGTCCCAATGAGGGATGATGGCTCTATTTTTTTATTCGGAATCCGGATGAGGGATAGAGTGACATCGTCCATACCAAAGAGTATAGGAGGAAGAAACCATGAATGAAAAGTTTGAGAGTATCAAGAACGAGATCTTAAGCGGCATCGAGGACCTGCAGAGTTCGAAGGCCGTTTATGAACTGAAGAAACATTTCCTTGATTCGAAGTCCGGTAAGATCGGCCTTCTGATGAAGGAGATGAAAAATATCGCGCCGGAAGAGAGAGCCGGCTTCGGTAAGGGCGTTAACGACCTGAAGGAATGGGCGTTACAGCGTTTTGCCGAACTGGATGAAAAGATCAAAGCAAAAGAACTGCAGATGCGTTACGAGCAGGAGAAGATCGACGTGACCGAGCCTGCCGAAGCGACTAAAAGCGGAAACCTGCATCCCATCACGCAGATGCGCAACGAGATCATCGACGTATTCGCGGGCATGGGCTTTGAAGTCGTGGAGAATAAAGAGATCGAGAACGATTACTATAACTTCACGGCCTTGAATACACCGAAGGATCACCCTGCCAGAGATATGCAGGATACCTTCTACCTGTCACCGGAGTTCCTGCTGGCTACGCAGACTTCCGCAGCCCAGATCCACACGATGGAAGCGAAGAAGCCGCCCATCAAGATCCTGTGCCCCGGTAAGGTGTTCCGTTCGGACGATGATGCGACGCATTCGCCGATGTTCCATCAGATGGAAGGTCTGGTCGTTGATAAGAAGATCACGCTTTGCGACCTGAAGGGCATGCTGGACGTTTTCGTTCAGAAGATCTACGGCGAAGGCACGACGACGCGCCTGCGTCCCTCGTATTTCCCGTTCACGGAGCCTTCCGTGGAAGTCGATGTCAGCTGCTTCGAGTGCGGCGGCAAGGGCTGCAAACTGTGTAAGGGCACCGGTTGGATCGAGATCCTCGGCGCCGGCATCGTAAACCGCAAGGTGCTTTCCAATTGCGGCATTGACCCGGATGAGTACAGCGGTCTGGCGTTCGGTATCGGTATCGAGCGTGCGACCATGCTGAAGTACGGCATCAACAACATCAAACTTCTGTTCGAATCCGATCTGCGTGTGCTGGATCAGATCGACAACAATTGATGTTTGCGGGATCTTGAAGAAAGAGAGGAAAGAATATGTTAGTACCCTTAAGTTGGTTGAAAGAATATGTAGATATAAATGTTGAGCCTCGTGAACTGGAGAAGAAACTGTTCTCCTGCGGTTTCGAGGTGGAAGAAGCTTACGAGGTCGGTAAGGATGTTTCCGGCATCGTGGTCGGTTTAGTCGAAGAGTGCGAGGCGATCCCCGAGACACACCTGCATGTTTGTAAGGTGAACGCAGGCATTCACGGCACCCTTCAGGTATGCTGCGGCGCGGACAATGTACGCACCGGCGGCAAATTCCCTCTGGCCTTAGTCGGAGCGAGCGTATATGCGACAGCAAAAGATCACAAGACCGTAGAAGGCGTGATGACCATTAAGAAGGGAAAGTTGCGCGGCTACGATTCCGAGGGTATGCTTTGCTCGGGCACGGAACTGGGCGTATCCGAGGATATGTACGAGGGCGCAGGCTACAACGGCCTGTTGGAGCTGCCCGCAGACGCAGTCCCCGGCGCCGATGTTAAGCCGATCCTGGGCCTCGATGACTGGATCTTCGACGTTTCCATCACGGCCAACCGCCCCGACTGTCAGAGCATCCTGGGCCTGGCACGTGAGGTTGCAGCCGTACTGGATCAGCCGCTGAAGGAGCCGGCCTGCGATTATGCCGAGACCGACGTTACGAAGGACGGATTCACCGTAGAGGTTGCAGCTCCGGATCTGTGCCCGAGATATATCGGCCACTATGTATATGACGTGAAGATCGGACCTTCACCTGCGTGGATGAAGCGGAGACTGGCGCTGGTCGGACAGGCGTCCATTTCCAATATCGTGGACATTACGAACTACGTTATGCTGGAGATGGGGCAGCCCATGCATGCTTTTGACAATGAGTACATTGAGGGCAATAAGATCGTTGTTCGCCGCGCAGGCAACGGGGAGAAGATCACGACCCTCGATGAGCAGGAATATACACTGAATGAGAACAATCTGGTGATCTGTGACGGCGTCAAGGCGGTAGCCCTGGCCGGTGTTATGGGCGGCCTGAATTCCGAGATCCGCGACACTACAAAGGCGGTCCTGTTCGAGTCCGCAAAGTTCGCGAGAGACAACATCCGTAAGACTGCGAGAGCGCTCGGTAAGCGTACCGACGCCAGTGCAAAGTTCGAAAAGGGTGTGGATGAATATTCGACCGTTCATGCGATGAAACGCGCGCTGCACCTGATCGAAGAGCTGGGCTGCGGTAAGGTTTCCTCGACGCACGTTGATGTGAACACCGGTAATTCCATTGCCCCCAAAGAGATGAAAGTCAGCCTTCGTAAGGTCAATGACGTGCTCGGCATCGATGTTCCGGAGCAGGATGTGCTCCACATTATGTCAAATCTTAATTTCGCTCCCGTGATCAACGGCGATGAGCTGACCATTCAGGTGCCGGCTTACCGTGAGGATATGGATTCCTATCCGGACGTTGCAGAGGAAGTGATCCGTATGTACGGTTATGATCATGTGATCCCGACCTTCATGCCGGATGCCCTGGTCACCACGGGTGGTATGAACGCGCGCCAGAAGAGAGAGCTGAAACTGAAGAAGGATCTTTGTGCGCAGGGCGCGTATGAGTGCATCCATTATTCGTTCTTCTCGCCTTCGGATCTGGATCTTTTGTGCCTGGCTCCGGACGCTCCCGAGCGCCGCGCGATCCGCATTTTAAACCCGATCAATGAGGAACTGTCTCTGATGCGCACCGTTCTCGCGCCTTCCATGTTGAACGCGATCGCGCGCAACCAGAAGAAGGGTAACCTCGAAGGACGTCTGTTCGAGATCGGCAAAAAGTTCATCGCGAATGAGTTGCCTTTAACGGAGTATCCCGACGAGAGAGAGACCCTCTGCATCGGTATCTTCGGTGAGAAGGAGAGTTTCTTCACACTGAAGGGGCTGGCTGAGCAGGTGGCAAAAACTCTGTTCGTCAAATTCACATATGAGAGCGCCGAGACGACATTTACCCATCCGTACCAGACCGCAAACATTCTGTGCGGCGAAACGAAGGTAGGATACATGGGTAAGGTTGCCTATCCGGTCGCTGAGAAACTGGATCTTCGCACGGATGCATACATCCTGGAGATCGACCTGAAGCTTCTGTATACATTGCCCGCAGGAAAAGCAAGCTTCGAGCCGCTGCCGAAGTTCCCGAACGAGACGCGTGACCTCGCGCTCGTTATGGATAAGAGCATTACCTGCGGTCAGGTGGAGAACTGCATCCTGTCTGCATGCAAGAACGCAAAGCGCGTGACTCTGTTCGATAAGTATGAAGGCGGACAGATCGCGCCCGGAAAGAAGAGCATGGCGTTCACCGTTGAGTTCGTTGCAGGAGATGAACCATTCGGTGCCGATACGGTCGACGGTTATGTGAAGAAGATCCTGAAGAATCTGAAGTTCCATCTGGATATTGACTTACGCCAATAATACGTATGAAAGAAAAAGGTCAGACCTCTTATGGGAAGAATCAAAAGAGCCGTAAAATACTATAAACGGCATGGCTTTACAAAAACGGTCGATAAAACGATCCGGGTCTTGTTTAAGTCGAAGTGGAAATTTGAGGATGTTACCTGTGAAGAGATCCACAGAGAACAGATGGTAAGGTTCTCGTATGAGCCTAAGTTCAGTGTGCTGACCCCGATGTACAATACTCCCGTTGAATATTTCCGGGAGCTTTTGGACGCAATGCAGGGACAGACGTATAAAAACTGGGAACTGTGCCTGGCAGATGGATCCGGTGTGGATACAGAGGCCTATTTTGAAGTCCTCAAAAGACAGAAAACAGATCCCAGAATAAAATACAAAAGATTAAAGTCAAATGATGGTATCTCCGGAAATACCAATCAGGCGCTCTCCATGGCAACCGGTGATTATATCATTTTGTGCGATCATGATGATCTGATCACCGGGGATGCCTTCTTTCGCGTAGCAGAAGCGCTGAATGCCGACCGTTCCATCGACACACTTTATACGGATGAAGATAAGGTGGACATGGAGGGAAAGAAGCATTTTGATCCTACGTTCAAGCCGGATTTTAACATCGATTATTTTCGGGCGGGAAACTATATTTGCCACATGTTTGTGACGCGTAGGGAGATCGCCGAGAAGGTCCGTTTCAGATCCGAGTATGACGGAGCCCAGGATTTTGACTTTATCTTTCGATGCGCCGAAAACTCGAAAGTGATCCATCACATCCCGAGGATCTTATATCATTGGAGATGTCACGCGGACTCTACGGCGATGGACCCGCAGAGTAAGGCGTATGCTTACGAAGCCGGTGAAAAAGCAGTCCGCGATCATCTGGCGCGGTGCGGTGTTAAGGCTAAAGTGGCCAGGGATAAAAAACGCCCCGGTTATGTAAAGGTGCTTTATCAAAGAGAGGATGTGCCCGCCGTAACCGTTGTAACGACTAAGAAGATCCGAAGCGAAGTTATTGAAGGAATCGAGTATCCGAATTTTGATGTGGTTTACGCCGAAGAGTATTCGGCGGCAGGACTCAATAAAGTGATCGACCGGATCCGGGGAGAATATGTTCTCTTTCTCGATGACCGGTTGCTCGCCCTGAATCCGAAGGCGATCCGCAATCTGGTCGCCCCTTTATGCAGAGACGACCTGAGCGGTTCCTTCGCTAAGATATACGCAAAAAACAATACGCTGTTTTCAGCCGGTGCGATCATCGGGATGTATCATGCTTTCGGAATGGCTTTTTGCGGTGTGGATCGAAAAGTGGATGTATTAGGTATGCGCCTTACGGTTCAGCAGGACATGTTGGCTTCGGATCTTAGTTGTGCCATGTTCCGGACGGCAGATCTGAAGAAGACGCAGGGGTTTGATGAGGCGATGCGTTTGCCGTATGCCGGCGCAGATATGTTCCTTCAGATCCATGCACTTTCCGGGAAGATGTTTATTTCTTTGCCTTATGTAACAGGCCGGATCGATTACTCTGACGGTTTGGAGTATAGTGTCAGCATCAGTGAGGATATGGATCAAAGAGAACGGTTTGCTGACAAATGGAAGGAAGTTATTACTGCGGGAGACCCCGCTTACAACATGAATTTTGAGATCAAAAGGACGGATTATTACCCGCGACGGAAGTCGGTTTTGATCAAGAAGGGAATAATTGAAAATTAAAGCAATTGCCATCGGAAGGTCCGGTGGCAATTTTTATGAAAAGGGTCAGATTCCTCATTTTCATTAAAATTTTCAGAATCAATCACACTTTGGTCACAAGATAACGTTATCCTATAGGTGTACGATCCTGATATCGGCTTCATTTAAAGTTGGAGGTGGACTATGAGAAAGGGATATATGAAAAAACAAGCGATCCTGCTGTCGGCAGCGATGATGCTCAGCGTGGCAGGATGTAAAAAGAATGATACAGAAGATACAACGCAGGCAGACACGACAGCGATATCGGGGACCTCTGAAAACGGTTCGAAGGACGATGCGAGCACGGCGGCTGACGAAAGCAAGCCGACGGATGAAAGCAAGCCGTTGGACGAAAGCAAGCCGACCGATGAAACGAAGGCTTCCAAATCCGATACGAATAATAACCCTGTCCAGGAGGCAAGCGGAAAGAAACTCACCACGGACTATACGGGCATCGATCTTCCGGATCGTTCCGCCTATACGGCGAACACACCCTTAGTGGATACGTCCGACAAATATATGTTGACCGATGAAAGTAAGACGGACGCTGAGATCGTTTTTTCCGGAGCTTCGGCAACCGTATCGGGAGAGAAATCGCAGAATGTTTTGGTTTCCGACGATAACGGTACCTGCGTGGTAACGATATCGAAGGGCGGCAAATACCGCATCACCGGCACCTCCGAAAACGGTCGCGTGTATGTTGACGCGGGTTCGGATAAGGTTTGGCTCATACTGGACGGCGTTGAACTGACGGCGGACTATGCTCCGATCTACGTGGCTCAGGCGGATAAGACCATTTTGGTTCTGGCGAACGACAGCGAGAACAAACTCGCTGACCGTACACGTACGACGACTCTTGATGAGGACGTGGACGGTGTTGTATTCTCGAAGGATGACCTGATCATCAACGGAAGCGGTTCGCTAAATGTAAAGTCCAACTACGATAAGGGTATCCATGGTAAGGATGACCTGCGTTTGCGCGGAGGAAACATCACGGTCGATGCGATCGGGGATGCCATTCAGGGCAATGATTCCATCGAGATCTCGGCCGGTGTTTACACCGTAACTTCGAAAAAAGACGGTTTTGTAACGAAGACTTCAAATAAGGATGGCAAAGGCTATCTGGAGGTCTCCGGAGGAACATTTACCGTGAACGTGGATGGCGACGGTTTTACGGCGGCCACGGAGATGAAGATCGAAGACGGAGCGTTCACGATCGTCACCGCGGGCGGTTCCAAAAACGGTGAAGCTCACACGGATAACGATTTCGGCGGATGGGGTCGCGGACAGAGCACGCAAAAGCAAGACTCCACCAGTTCCAAGGGCTTCAAGGCGGAAAAAACGCTGGTGATCAGTGGCGGCATCTTCGACATTGACAGTAAAGATGACGCGGTGCACTGTGACGATACGATCCTGATCAATGGAACTCCTTATATGGAGATCGCGACCGGTGACGATGGTATCCATGCGGAAGAAAACCTTACGTTGGACGAATATTGTTATATTTCGATCCGCAAATCCTATGAAGGATATGAAGCGGCGCACATCACTGTGAACGGCGGCTGGCACCGCATTATTGCATCCGATGACGGCCTGAATGCGGCCGGCGGTTCGGAAACGACTGATACAAAACAAAAAGGCGCGGTAGCGCAACTGACTGCGGCCGGATATATGACCGCTGATAACGAGGACTTTGACGAACGAGCCGCGTTGCAGAGACCGGAAGGTCCCGGCGGGTTCGGTACCATGGGCGGCGGGAGCCAGACGCTTACGATCAGCGGCGGCTATCTGTATGTGAATGCCTATGGCGATGGCGTCGATTCGAACGGAAAGATCACCATCTCGGGCGGCATTACCGTGGTTTCCGGACCTACAAGCAACGGGAACGGACCGCTGGATGCGGGTGAGGGCAGCTCAGTCACCGTGACCGACGGCATCCTGATCGCAGCCGGCAGTACGGGAATGATGGTAACGCCCGATGCAAATTATGTCGCAACGACGAAACTTTCTGCGATCGCGGATACGTTGATCACGATCACGGATGAGGATGACAATGTCCTCGTGTCGTTTGTCACGCCTAAGAGTGCGCAGGGCCTCGTGGCCAGCGCGGCAGGAAAGTCTGAAGGCTACAAGATCTATACCGGCGGCACCGTGAGCGGTACGTTTAACTCAGACAATGTCTGCATCGGCGGTAAGATCACCGGAGGCAAAGAGGTACAGGCAACCGATGTGAACTCCGGCGGTTTCGGCGGTTTTGGCGGTCCGGGAGGTTTCGGCGGAGGCCAGGGAGGTCGACGCGGACAGGATAACCAGGGCGGTCAGAACCCGTTTGAAGGTTTTGACATTCCGGACGGTTTTGACATCCCGGAAGGCTTTGACATTCCGGAAGGTTTTAAAAAACCCGATGGTTTTGATCTTCCTGAGGATTGGAAAGATTTCCCCGGGTTTTCGGGTGGAGAGCGAAAGAAGGACTCGGATGAGTCATCATAAAAAAATCACTATATGACGAATGTTACCGGACAGGTTGTAAAATGCCTGCTCCGGGGACTTTTTTCTTGCGTTTTAGGGGCTGACATGATAAAATATAAGTGGCATGAAACGTGATATCCGGACCGAAAGGAAGCAGCCGTTATGAAACGATCGACAAAGATTTTGCTGATATTATATGGTTTTATCATCGTCTGCTACCTGCTGTTTATGTGGGTACGTCCGTTGGCGGATGCCTATGTCAAATTTGTCTTTCGACCGTTGTCGCAATTGTGGATGAGGGCATCGGGGTGGATCCCTTTTTCCCTGGGTGAATGGTATATCGTGATCGGTCTGGGCGCCATCGCTCTGGGACTCATCGTTTCAATAGTTTTGATCTTCGCCAAGAAGGTCCGCCTGCGTGGTCTGAAGTTCTACGGCAAATGTCTGGCCTGGTTCGTTGCGATCACGCTGTGGCTGCTGAATTTCCACTGGTTCGCCCTATATCGCGCGACGCCGGTCCTGAAGAATTATCTGACGGTCAGCGAGCGTTCGGACGAGACCTTGGTAGGGATCCTGGAGGAGATCTCCCGAGAGGTGGAGGAACTGGAGCCGCAGATCCAAAGGGATGAGAATGGTTACTTCCGGTTTTCGACCGATTTCGAGAAAGACATCCCCGCAGCGATGGAAGCGCTCACAAGTGAATTTTCGGAGTTTTCGGGATATTATCCGGATGTGAAGAAAATCCACTTTTCGTTCTACATGAGTCAGACGGGAACGCTGGGGATCTACCTGCCGATGTTTGAGGAAGCGAACATCAACGACCATCTGGTCGATGCGCAACGTCCGTATTGCTACTGTCACGAGCTGACGCATACGCGCGGCATTATCCAAGAGGACGAGGCGAATTTCTTCGGACTGATGGCGGCGATCAACTCCGATAATCCGGATATCCGATATTCGGGCTATCTCGGGATCATGGAATATCTGCATGGCCTGATGTATGATGTCGATGAATCCTACTGGGGCCGCGTGGATGAGGCTGAATACGTATTTTGGTACACGATAAATAATGATATCTATCGTTATCACGAGGATAATTACTGGGAAGAGCATGAGGATGAGGTGATCGTTCCGACCGAGATCGTGAACGAGGTGCAGAATACCGTTTATGACGCCACTCTGGTCATGCAGGGCGTGGAAGACGGAAGGAAGAGTTATGATCGTGTCGTGGAGGCGCTGTTGGACTATTTCGCCGAGCACGGGACGTTGAAGATCAAGAAAGAATAAGATAGGAAAACGGAAAATGGCTTCACAGAAGAAGGGCAAAAGAAGTAACAGGAAATCAAGCAACACGCGGAGCAGATCCTCGGGCAGCCGGTCATCGTCTGCGAAGACAACATCGTCGCATAGCAGCTCAACGCGCAGTAACTCGACGCGTAACAGTTCTACGCGAAAGAGCAGCGCTTCGAAGGCAGAGCCCAAGAAGAGATTCGGCGCAAAGAAGATCATCCTGCTGTTGGCAGCGGCGCTGGTGTTGGCTGTTGTGATCATTAATCTGATCGTGGTCCTGTATCCGATGGGAAGGATCATCGACGCGGAAAAAGCGAAGGCCGAGATCGATGAGAATGGTGAGTTCGATTGTATCATGGTCCTGGGCTGCGGCCTTTGGGACAATGAACCCTCGCCGATGCTCAAAGGACGTCTGGATACGGCCATTGCCCTGTATAAGGACGGGATCAGCGATAAACTTCTGATGACGGGCGATCACGGCCGCGCAGACTATAATGAAGTCGGCGCGATGAAGATGTATGCCATCAATCAGGGGGTGCCGTCGGAGGATATCTACCTCGATCACGCGGGCTATTCGACTTATGAATCGATGAAGCGCGCGGAGAGGATCTACGGGGTCAAACGAATGATCGTGGTCACGCAGAAGTACCACATGTATCGTGCGCTCTACGATGCGGATCTGGCCGAGATCGATGTTTACGGTATCTGTGATGAAACGTCCTACAACGGACAGTTTGCTCGTGATGCACGTGAGGTGCTGGCCCGTTGCAAAGATTTCTTCGTATCGATGTTCCAGCCGAACGCAAAGGAGATGGGCGATCCGATCTCCATGGACGGAAGCGGAGACGATACCGACGATCTTTACTATTTTGAGGAGGAACCTGAAACTTGAATAAATTTGAAACCAATGGGACAGACAGGCAGAACGAAGCGATCCTGCATAAGGACGGGCCGCTTCTGGTCCTGGCAGGTCCCGGCGCCGGAAAGACATTTGTCATTACACGGCGTGTGCAGGCTTTGATCGAACGTTGGGGTGTCGATCCTTCCGGCATATTGGTGATCACGTTTACCAACGCCGCCGCAGATGAAATGCGGCGGCGCTTTTCTACATTATGTCCGAGTCGGGGGCAGGATGTTCGCTTCGGAACGTTCCACTCGGTGTTCTTTTATATCCTGCGAAATGCGTACGGTTTCCGCGCGGAGCAGATCCTGCGGGAAGGAAAGCGGCGCGAGATCTTTCGGGAGATTCTCGGTTCGATCTCGTATGAAGTGCAGGATCCGACCGAATTCTTCCTGACGTTGGCGAACGGCATTGGCCGCGCAAAGGAATACCTGACGTTTGACGGCCGTTTTGGCCCGGATGGGAAGGAGAGGATTCCGAATCTGAAGGAGTTTCACGTGGCGGGCTGTCCGGATACGGTATTCCGAACGTTTTTCGAGCAATACCTGGCACGGATGAAGGAGGAGAACCTGATCGATTTCGATGATATGTGCGTGCTGTGTTACGAGCTTCTGAAAGAACGCCCGGACATATTGGCGCATTGGCAGGAGCGTTTTCGTTACCTGCTCGTCGATGAGATGCAGGATACGAACCGCCTGCAATACGAGGTCCTGTGTATGCTGACGGAGAAACACCGGAACCTTATGATGGTGGGAGACGACGACCAGAGTATTTACCGCTTCCGCGGCGCGCGCCCGGACATCATGCTCGGGTTTAAGAATGAATTTCCCGATGGGAAGATCATTGTCCTGGATTATAATTTCCGAAGCATTCCGGAGATCATCAAGGCTTCGCAGCTGCTTATCTCGCATAACGTGAAGCGCTATGCGAAGGACATCAAGGCCTCGCGCAAATCAAGCGACGCGGCGGCCGGAGGGTCCGGCGAGGATCATGCGATCGCAGTGCATGCGTTCGATGACCAGACGCAGGAGCGGGAGTTTCTGCTGAAGGAGATACGGAAACTCAGGGACGCCGGTGTGCCGTATAAGGAGATGGCGGTCCTGTACCGGACGAACGTGCTGGCTTCGCCCATCACTGAAAGTATGATGCGGGCGGACATCCCGTATCATGTTCGGGATACCTATCCCAGACTCTATGATCACTGGATCACGCGGGATGTGTTTACTTATGTGCGGCTGGCGAACCAATATCGGCTGGACGGCTCGATGCGCCGTGCCATGTTTTTGCAGATCATGAATCGGCCGAAGCGATACATTCGCCGCGATGTCCTGACTTCACAGAATGTGACCTTTGAAGGCTTGAAGGAAAGGGCGGCGGCCTACTCTTACATGCAACCGTATCTGCGGGACATGGAGCGTGATCTGGCCATGCTCGGCGGGGATCGAAATCGTGAAGCGATGACGCCGTACGCGGCGGTCCACTATATCGCGAATATGATCGGATATAAGGCATATCTGGAGGAGCAGGCGCGGGAGCGCGGTCTGGAGACGGAGGCCTATACCGATGTGTTGAATGAACTTTTGGAGGCGGCAAAACCGTTTGAGACCTTCGGCGAATGGAACGATCATATCGAAGCGCTGAGGCAGGCCGTTGAGGCGGAGAAAAAACGCCATGAGGAAGAGAAACAGGAGAGCGTATCCCTGATGACGTTTCACGGGGCGAAAGGACTGGAATTTCAGGCCGTCTTCGTGATCGATGCCGTGGAGGGCGTGACTCCGTATGTGAAGAGCGAGACGGAGGATGAACTCGAGGAAGAGCGGCGCATGTTTTATGTCGCGATCACACGGGCGAAAGACCGGCTCTACCTTCTTTGGCCGAAGAAACGCTATGGAAAGAAGCAGAAAAAAACTCGCTATCTGGACGAAACGATCCGGATCGGCGAACGTTTTTCCGTTGGGCAGAAGATCATCCACCGGACCTATGGTGAGGGCACGATCCTGAACGTCGACGGCGATAGGATCCGGATCGCATTTGCCGCTCCGAAGAAAGAACTCTCGCTGAGCATCAAGTTCTGCATGGAGAATGAACTCCTGCAATTCCCTTGACTTTTCCTTCGGTTCGTGGCATGATAGCGTTAACCATGAAGCATTGGATTTTGCCGAAAGGTGAGGTGGTTGGAATGAATACGAAGACCAAACTTAAGAAACACTATGATGTCATCGTGGTCGGCACCGGGGCAGCGGGATGCTTTTTCGCATTGTCCTGTCCGCAGGAGCTTTCCGTGCTGATGATCACGAAAGATAAAATGGAGAACAGTGACTCCTATCTGGCGCAGGGCGGCATTTGCGTGCTGCAGACGCCGGATGATTTCGACTGCTATTACGAGGATACCATGCGCGCGGGGCACTATGAGAACCGACCCGAATCCGTAAAAGTCATGATCGAAGATTCGCCCGAAGTCGTGCAGGATATCATCAACTACGGCGTCTCTTTTGATAAGAACCCGGACGGTGCGTATGATTACACCCGTGAGGGTGCGCACACCATTAACCGCATCCTGCATCACACGGACGAGACCGGTAAGGAGATCACGCAGACGCTGATCGACCGCGTGCGCGAGCGTAAGAACATCACCGTTTTGGAATATGAGAACATGATCGACTGGCTGGTCAGGGACAACATCTGCTACGGCGTTGTCACGGAGACTATGGACGATGTGTCCGCCCGTCGGACATTTACTGCGGGATCGGTCGTTTTGGCGACCGGAGGCATCGGCGGTCTGTTCAAACACACGACGAATTTCCACCATGTGTCCGGGGACAGTTTTGCATTGGCCTTAAAGTATAATGTCGAACTGGAGAACATCCATTATATCCAGATCCACCCGACGACCCTGTATTCGAAGAAGGTCGGCCGCCGTTTCCTGATCTCCGAATCGGTGCGCGGCGAGGGAGCGATCCTTTTGAATGAGGCAGGAAAACGTTTTGTTGATGAACTGCTGCCGCGCGATGTGGTGGCGGACGCCATCCGCCGTGAGATGATCAAATCGAAGACCGATCATGTCTACATCACCATGCCGAACATGACGAGCGAGGAGTGCGCAAAGCGCTTCCCGAACATATACAAAGCCTGCCTCGACGAAGGCTACGACCTGTGTAAGGATCGTGTGCCCGTAACACCGGCGCAACATTATCTGATGGGCGGCATCCGCGCGTCGATCTGCGGCGAGACTTCGATGGCGAACCTGTACGCCATCGGCGAGACGGCCTGCAACGGCGTGCACGGCGCCAACCGTCTCGCGAGCAATTCCCTGCTCGAGAGCCTGGTATTCGCGAAGCATACGGCGAAACTGATCGCAGAGAAAAAGATGGAGAAGCTCGACGCGAAGAGGTACACGGGCACGCGGCTGGCCAATGCAGTCGACCTGAGCCTGTATCCGCCGCGCGACGTGCGCCGCAAAGAAAAAAAGAAGCTCATCATGGATGAGATCCGCAGAAAGGACGAAGAATTCTATGTTAAATGGTGTAACAATGAAGGTTAATGTCGACCAATATATTTTAAATGCGCTGAAGGAGGACATCACGAGTGAGGATGTTTCCACAAATGCGGTCATGCCCGAGGCCTGCCCCGGCCGCGCAGATCTGATCTGCAAGCAGGATGGTATCCTCTGCGGTCTGGATGTCTTCGTTCGTACCTTTGAACTTCTGGATTCGACCGCGCATTTCGAGACCACATTCAAGGATGGAGATTTCGTCACAAATAAGACGCTGATCGGCGTGATCTACGGCGATATCCGCGCCCTGCTTTCCGGCGAGCGCACGGCGCTGAACTACATGCAGCGCATGAGCGGCATTGCCACCTACACTCATGAATACGTTGAGGAACTGAAGGGCTTCAAGACGAAGCTTCTGGATACCCGTAAGACGACGCCGAACATGCGTCCCTTCGAGAAGTACGCCGTTCGTGTCGGCGGCGGCTGCAATCACCGCTATAACCTGTCCGACGGCATCCTGCTGAAGGATAATCATATCGGAGCCGCCGGCTCCATCACCGCGGCAATCGAGCGCGCGAAAGAGTATGCGCCCTTCGTCCGCAAGATCGAGATCGAGGTCGAGGACCTCGCCGGTGTCGCTGAGGCCCTGCAGGCCGGCGCCGACATCATCATGCTCGACAACATGGACGATGAGACCATGATCGAGGCCGTTCGCATGATTGACGGCCGCGCCGTGACCGAATGCTCGGGCAATGTAACCAAAGAACGCTTGAAGCGCATCGCGCAGATCGGAGTCGATTACGTGTCCTCCGGCGCCCTGACACACTCCGCGCCCATCATGGACCTCTCACTCAAAAACCTGCGGCCTTTGAACTAAACACAACCCGCCCGGACACGCCCCCAAAGGCCCCGGGCGGATTTTTTTCCCCTGATCCTGTTTCCGGCTGCCACAGTTTTCCTGAATACGATCGACGACGGAAAGGTTCGCTGCGCGTGAAAAACATTCCGCTCATGTCAAAGCCGGATCTCGCGGGCCCGATTCGACTTCGGGTGTTTTCTTGATAGCGATAGGGTCCCTCCTATCGCGAAATCACCCGAAGCGATCGCAAAATCCGTTAGCGGATAAACGGATTTTGCCCCGGCTCCGGCTTTTCATTCGCGGGTTTTTCAAGCGCTCGCTCACATGTCCGTCTTACGATCGCATTCATGAATCGAAGCCGGAAACAGGAGCCGCGCAAAAACCAACCCGGAGGTACCTTTGGGGGCACCTCCGGGCTTACACAACGTAGGATTTCCGAGAGTAGGCTGGAGACACGCGATCACAAGGCGGGCATTGATCGAGCTGATGATAATCCTCGCGAGTGAGGCGCCGGATCAGGGGAGAAAATCGGGTCTCCGAGACA
>JAFZPG010000043.1 GCA_017550425.1 Lachnospiraceae bacterium
CCGAAACTGCGCTGGAAGATATGTATGAGGCGATGCGAAACGCCAAGAAGTTCATTTTCCTGGAGTATTTCACCATCCAGAATGCGGTGGTCTGGAAGAATGTCGAAGAGATCTTGATCAATAAAGTGAAGCAGGGCGTCGAGGTTCACGTGATCTATGACGATTTCGGAAGCCTGAAGTTTATCGATAAGGACTTCGCGAAGCGAATGAACCGTTACGGCATCCAGTGCCGGATCTTCAATCCGTTCATCCCGTTCATCTATGTATTTATGAACCATCGTGACCATCGCAAGATCATGGTCATTGACAATGAGATCAGTTTCACCGGCGGATTTAATCTGGCGGATGAATATTTCAATATCGAGTCGCCGTACGGGCACTGGAAGGACAGCGGTATCCGCTTAGAGGGCGATGCGGTCCGTAACCACACGCTGATGTTCCTCGAAATGTGGAACTTCATCAAGAAGACGGACCTGTCCGTGGCGCACTACCTGGTACCGTATGCATATGAAGCGAAGGAGAAGGAGGCCTACGTGCAGCCGTACTCCGATACGCCGATCGACCACGAGCCCCTCGGGGAAAATATCTACATGAATATCCTCAAAACGGCGAAACACCATGTGTATATCACGACGCCGTACCTGATCATCAGTGAGGAGATGAACCGGGAACTGTGCATGGCGGCGAAACGCGGCGTGGATGTACGCATTATCACCCCGGGCGTCCCGGATAAGAAGAGTATCTTCTTGCTGACCCAGTCGTATTACGAACGATTGATCCACGCGGGCGTGCGCATTTACCAGTACACCCCCGGCTTCATTCATGCAAAGCAATACCTGTGCGATGATGAGATCGCGGTCGTCGGGACCATCAACATGGATTTCCGGAGTCTGTACCTGCACTTTGAGTGCGCGACCTACCTCTATCATTGCGAGGCGATCAAAGATATCCGTCAGGATTTCGAGAATATGTTCCCGATCTGCGAGGAGATCACGCTCGATGCGGCAAAAAAACATCCGGGCTACAAAAATTTCAAACAAAGCGTACTGAGACTGCTCGCACCGATGTTCTAGTTGCAGGTCGCTTGCGACCTGCAACTAAAACATCAGAAGTTTGATGAATATTTAAGGAGACACTGTGGAAACACATTTAAAAGATCTGAAGATCCATTACACCATTACCGGAGAGGGGAGCCCCGTTTGCCTGTTGCATGGCTGGGGGGCTTCCCTTGATATGTATCCCGGGGTTATCGCGCGGCTTTCACAGACGCACGCGGTGTACGCCCTGGACTTCCCGGGGATGGGTAAGAGCGACGAACCGCCCGAGCCATGGTGCGTGGACGATTACACCGATCTGGTGACAGATTTTCTGGCGGAAATGAAGCTTTCCGAGACCGCGCTCATCGGCCATTCCTTCGGAGGTCGCGTGATCGCGAAACTCATTGCCCGTCAGAAAGCCGGCACGGCAAATGCTTCGCCGACCCGCTTTACGAAGATCATCCTGATGGACTCCGCAGGCATCAAGCCGAAAAAGAAACTGAAGGCGCGCTATAAGACCGCGACCTACAAAATGGCGAAATTCATCTTTAAATGTCCGGTCATGAAGTTCCTCTATCCGGATTATATGGACCATATGCGTAAGCGCCGGGGCTCCGCGGACTACAACGCCGCATCGCCCGTCATGCGCGGAACGCTGGTCCGCGTGGTCAATGAAGACCTGCAGAAGGAGCTTTCGACCATCACCCAGCCGACCCTGCTCATCTGGGGCGAAAACGACACGACGACGCCGATCTCCGACGCGCACCGCATGAAGGAACTGATCGCGGACAGCGACATCGTGACCGTGCCCGGAGGGCATTTTTCCTACATCGACTCACCGGGGCTCGTCCTCGGAGCCATGGACGCATTTTTGAACGAGTGACGGTTTGAAACCCCGTCGCAAAGGAGCATGAAACCATGATAACTGTTATATATCAGGGCATCATTACAGCGATAACCACACTTGCATTTATCGGGCTGATGCTGTATTATATGCATATGTTTCAGTTGAATTCCTACGCGGCTGACGAGCAGTTGCGTTGGATGAAACATAATTATAACAGCCTTTTGGGACGTTCCATGGGCGTGATCCTGCCCATACCCCTGCTCTGCCTGTTCGGCAGGCACTGGTGCGGCGTAGCGCCGGCTGCGCTTTTGCTGTGGCTGACATTTACCGGAAACCGCCCCCGCAAAGGCATGGCAAAAAAAGACTTCGCGGTCACGAAGCGAGTGAAGCGCATGATGATCACCGTGTTCATCATCTACGCAGTCTTTCTGGCATGGCAGGTCGTGCAGATCATCAACGGTACGGGGAATGATTTCTTCTTCCCGACCTTCTGCTGCACACTGATGACGCCATTTGTCATCATCGCGGCCAATGTGATCAACCGCCCGATGGAGAAACGGATCAACCGGAAATTCATCGACGAGGCGAAACGGATCGTAGCCGAGATGCCGGCGCTTGAGACCATCGGCATCACGGGAAGTTACGGAAAGACCAGCATGAAACATTTCGTTACGAAGCTTCTGGCGGCGGACCGCAATGTTTACATGACACCGGGTAACTTCAATACCGAGCTGGGCGTGACCATCGCCGTTCGTCGGGATTTAAAGCCCCTGCATGAAGTGTTCGTCTGTGAGATGGGCGCGCGCCGCGTCGGCGAGATCAAAGCCGTCTGCGACATCGCGAAGCCGACCTACGGCGTCCTGACCTCGATCGGCCCCCAGCATCTGGAGACCTTCGGGTCGATGGAGAACATCATCCATACGAAATTCGAACTGGCCGATGCCCTGCCTCAGGACGGCACGCTCTTCGTAAATTTCGACGATCCGATCCTTCGGGAAGAGGCACCGAAGAAAGGCCGGAAGATCGTTTCCTACGGTCTCAGTTACGAGGAAGCGATGTATCGGCCCGTAAACCTGTGTTGCACGGCACGTGGCAGCGAGTTCGACATGACATTTCCCGATGGAGAGACCGTACATTTCACCGCGCAGGTCATCGGCACGCACAATGTGCTGAATCTGGCGGGAGCCCTGGCTGTGGCGGATACCTTCGGAGTGCCGAAGCAGCACATGGTGGCCCAGGTCAAACATGTGGAGAGCGTGGCGCACCGTCTGCAGATGAAGCAGACCGGCCACGGCATCCTCATCGATGACGCGTACAACTCGAACCCTGTCGGAGCGAAGGCGGCGCTGGATACGCTTGCGATGTTCGACGGCATGAAGATCCTCATCACACCGGGCATGGTGGAACTGGGGGAGAAACAGGAAGAACTGAACCGTGTTTTCGGCCGCCAGGCGGCAGAGAAAGCGGATGTCATCATCCTCATCGGAAAGCGGCAGACCGAGCCCATCTATGCCGGCGTCTGCGACACCGATTTTCCGAAGGATAAACTGTTCGTGGCAGGCGACCTGCAGGAGGGACTTTCCATCGCGGACGGCATCAAGACCGACGCGCAGAAGATCATTCTCCTGGAAAATGACCTCCCGGACAACTATTAACAAAGGAAGTACAACGAAATGAAGATACAGGTTGGATTGTTTTTCGGAGGCCCCAGCGTGGAGCACGAAGTATCCGTGATCTCGGCGCTGCAGGCATATTATGCATTTGAGGATGAGCGTTACGAGATCATCCCCATCTATATCACGAAAGACAGCCGCATGTTCGTCGGCGAAAGCATCGGCGATATCGAAGCGTACCGGAACATCCCGGCGCTGCTGGATAAGAGTATCCAGATCACCCTCGTGCGCGAGGAGGGCCGCACCTATCTGCGACAGATCAAATCCCGCGCGTTTAAGAAGGATTACAATCAGGTCATCGACGTTGCATTTCCCGTGGTACACGGGACCAACGTGGAAGACGGGACCCTGCAGGGTTACCTGCAGACCCTGGGCCTGCCCTATGTCGGCTGTGACGTTTTTTCGTCGGCGATCGGCATGGATAAATTCGCACAGAAGGCTGTGCTGAAGGAAGCGGGCGTTTCCGTGCTTCCGGCTTTGTGCCCTTACGTTTCCGAATACCGCGAGAATCCGGCCGCGCTTATCGACAAGATCGAGAAGCAGATCGGTTATCCGGTCATCGTGAAGCCGAACAATTTGGGTTCGAGCGTCGGCATCCGCGTGGCGCGTGACCGCGCGGCGCTGGAGAGCGCATTGGAGTACGCGTTCGGTTTTGCCCTTCGGGTGTTGGTGGAACGCGCCATCGTACATTTGAGAGAGATCAATTGCTCCGTTCTGGGCGATTATGAGAAGGCGGAAGCTTCCGAATGCGAGGAGCCCATCGCACAGGACGAGATCCTGAGTTATCAGGATAAATACATGGGTAACAGCGGAAAGAACGGCGTGAAGGGAGCTCCCGTAAAGGGCGGCGGCGCGAAGGGCAGCGAAGGCATGGCCAGCCTGTCCCGTAAGATCCCAGCGGAGATCTCGCCGGAGCGTCGGGAAGAGATCCGCAGTCTGGCCGTAAAAACGTTTCAGACGCTGGGATGCAACGGCGTGGCGCGCATCGATTTCATGATCGATACCGACACGGACGCCCTGTATGTGAATGAGATCAATACGATCCCGGGTTCGCTGGCGTTCTATCTGTGGGAGGCGGTCGGCCTTCCCTATTCGAAGATGCTGGTACGCCTGATCGAGCTGGCGCTCAAACGTGAGAGGGAACGCGCAAACATCACCTTCTCGTTTGACTCCAACCTTCTGGCGCACGCGTCCCTTCCGAGAAATAAACATTGACCATTCGAGGACACTATGAAGAAAAAGAAAAATCCCGGTGAAAAGCTGACGAAGCGTGAGGTCGTGCGCAGGATCCTGTTTTGGATCTCGGTGTGCGTATTTATCGTGGCGGTTTTGAAACTGGGACACATCGGTTATACCTATTGGAAGAATAATCGGGGCTACGAGGATCTGCGCCATCAGGCGCAGCTGACCACGCAGGCAGGGCAGGACGAAAGCGCAACTGCGGGCAGCATGGATCCGGGCGACAACCGCGGGGAGACCGCATCGCCGGGAGCCGAAGAGACCACGAAACATGAGCGGGAGGATATCCTGCCGCCCGGCTCGAACGGAGTGGACCACGATTTTCTGAAGATGATGAACGACCATTACATCGGGTATATCGTCATTCCGGGGACGGAAGTAGACTATCCGGTCGTACGGGGGGATGACAATTCGCATTATCTGCGGTATGATTATTACGAGAAGGAGTCTATTTCGGGCTGCCCGTTCCTGGATTGCCGTCAGGAGGCGGATTTTTCGGAGTTCAACTCTACGATCTGCGCCCACAACCAGAAGGACAAAAAGATGTTCGGTACTTTGGACCGTTATAAGTCAAAGGAATTCTGGGAGGCAAATCCTTACGTTTACATCATGACGCCGAACGGGAACTATCGGTATAAGGTTTTCTCCGTGTATGATCAGTACTACGTGGATGTGATCTTCAGCCCGCATTTCCCGACGGAGACTTCAAAGAAAGAACTGATCGATCTGGCACTCGAGCGGTCCATGTATAAGACCGATGTGGAAGTGTCGATCGACGACCATATCCTTACGCTGTATACCTGTACGGAGAACTCGGATATCCGATTTGTCGTACAAGCGGTATGCGAAAACTATTAAAACCGGCCGGATACCGGACGGAAGAACCGGGCCTGCGGTAAATCAGGCGGAAATGGAGAGAAGATGAGTATTGCAGAGATCTTTGGACAGAATGTATTCAATGATGCCGTAATGCGTGAGCGTCTCCCGAAGAAGGTCTACGCGGAGCTGCGTAAGACCATCGATGAGGGGAAGACCCTGGACCCGATGATCGCGGAAGTCGTGGCCAATGCCATGAAGGACTGGGCCATCGAGAGGGGCGCTACACACTATACGCACTGGTTCCAGCCATTGACCGGAACCACGGCGGAGAAACATGACTCCTTCGTTTCGGCCCCCGGCCCCTCCGGAAAGACGTTGATGGAGTTCTCCGGTAAGGAGCTCATTAAGGGCGAGCCGGATGCATCGTCCTTCCCGTCCGGCGGTCTGCGCGCGACCTTCGAGGCCCGCGGCTATACGACCTGGGACTGCACGTCTCCGGCATTTCTGAAGCAGGATGCGACCGGCACCGTGCTTTGTATTCCTACGGCGTTCTGTTCCTACACCGGTGAGGCGCTGGACCAGAAGACACCGTTGCTTCGCTCCATGGAAGCGATAAATATTCAGGCGCTGCGTATCCTGCGCCTGTTTGGAAATACGACATCGAAGAAGGTCACGCCCATGGTGGGTCCTGAGCAGGAATACTTCCTGATCGACCATGATAAGTGGCTTAAGAGAGACGATCTGATCTTCACGGGACGCACGCTGTTCGGCGCCGTTCCGCCGAAGGCCCATGATCTGGAAGACCATTATTTCGGTCAGATCCGCGAGCGCGTCGGTGGCTTTATGCAGGAGCTGAACACGGAACTTTGGAAACTGGGCGTGTCTGCAAAGACGCAGCACAACGAGGTGGCGCCTGCGCAGCATGAACTGGCTCCGATCTATGCGCCTGCCAACATCGCAGTCGACCACAACCAGCTCATCATGGAGACCATGAAGAAGGTCGCAAACCGCAGAGGCTTATCCTGCCTGCTGAGCGAGAAACCCTTCGCCGGCATCTCCGGTTCCGGTAAGCACAACAACTGGTCCCTGTGCACGGATGACGGCATCAATATGCTGGATCCCGGAAAACTGCCCCACGACAACATCCAGTTCCTGTTGGTACTGGCATGTATCCTGAAGGCTGTAGATACACACGCCGACCTGCTTCGCGAGTCCGCTTCCGACGTGGGCAATGATCACCGTCTCGGCGGTCATGAGGCTCCGCCCTGCATCATCTCTGTATTCCTCGGAGAGCAGCTGGAGGATGTGGTCGAGCAGCTGATCAGCACCGGAAGCGCGACGAATTCCAAATCTGGCGGCGTCCTGAAGACCGGCGTCTCCTCCCTGCCTGCACTGCAGAAGGATGCGACCGACCGCAACCGTACATCACCATTTGCATTTACCGGTAATAAATTCGAATTCCGTATGGTCGGTTCCCGCGACTCTGTGGGCGAACCGAATACCGTACTGAACGCCATCGTCGCAGAGAGTTTTTGCGAGGCGGCGGATATCCTGGAAAAAGCGGATAACTTCGAGATGGCACTGCACGATCTGATCAAGGAATACCTGACCGATCACCAGCGCATCATCTTCAACGGAAACGGCTACTCTGACGAGTGGATCGCTGAGGCAGCCCGCCGCGGTCTGCCGAATATCAAGTCGATGATCGATGCGATCCCGGC
The DNA here is from genome assembly GCA_017550425.1 of Lachnospiraceae bacterium. Taxonomy (GTDB): domain Bacteria; phylum Bacillota; class Clostridia; order Lachnospirales; family Lachnospiraceae; genus UBA1201. Next base: position 7,337 of record JAFZPG010000043.1, read on the forward strand.
ACTCACCACAGAGAAGTCCGCAAAACTGTTTGAGAAGTTCGGTATCTTTACACGTGCGGAACTGGCTTCCCGTGCAGAGATCCAGTACGAGGCATACTGCAAGGCCATCAACATCGAAGCATTGACCATGATGGACATGGCATCGAAGCAGATCATCCCCGCGGTGATCGAATACACCACCGGCCTGGCCGCTTCGATCAACGAAGTGACCGCCGCATGCGCGGACGCGGATGTTTCCGTACAGACGGAGCTTCTGCTTCAGGTTTCAGATCTGCTGTCCGACATGAAGGTCGCACTGGCGAAGCTGACACAGGCGGAGGAAACGGCCGCCGCTCAGATCGGCACGAAAGAAAAAGCACATAAATACTATGAGGAGGTCGTTCCTGCGATGGAGGCCCTGCGCCGCCCCGCAGATGAACTCGAGCGTCTGGTCGATCGACGGATCTGGCCGTTCCCGACCTATGGGGAACTGATGTTTGAGGTATAGGGGGACATATGAAAAAACAATACATACTGTTTGATTTGGATGGGACACTCACCGATCCCGCCGAAGGGATCACCAAATCGGTTCAGTACGCATTAAAACATTTTGGTATCGAAGAGGATGATCTGGAGAAATTGCAGCCGTTTATCGGCCCGCCCTTAATGGAAAGTTTCATGGATTTTTATGGATTTTCCGAGGAGCAGGCCCGCGAAGCGGTGACCTATTATCGGGAGTATTTCAAACCGACGGGCATCTTTCAGAATGAGGTCTATAAGGGCATCCCGGAGCTTTTGGAGGAACTGACACAGGCCGGAAGGACGCTGATCCTGGCTACGTCGAAACCCGTTCTTTTCGCCGAGCAGATCCTGGAGCATTTCGACCTGCGGCAGTACTTTGAGTTCATCGGCGGTTCAGACATCGAGCAGAAACGGGCGAAAAAGGCGGAGATCCTGCAGTATATCCTGGAGGAGTGCCAGCTGGTCGACCTTACGGAACTGGTGATGGTCGGTGACCGTAAGCACGACATCGTCGGCGCGAAGCAGTTCGGCATCGACACGGTCGGCGTTCTGTACGGCTACGGTTCCGAGGAGGAACTTAAGGAGGCCGGAGCGGATGTTCTGGTCGAGTCGGTCCGTGAACTGGGCGAGTACCTGCTGGAGGAAGAGTAGCACATTCGGAGGACCGATGCTGTGAAAGATTCGAGTTTACATTGTTTATTTGAGGACGACTACATCTGGGTAGTGGAGAAGCCCGCCGGCGTTGATGCGCAGGAGGGGCGGACGCTGTCCGACGACATGCCGTCCCGCATTCGTACGTATATGAGCCACAGGGAGACCTCTTCCTGTGGCCGTGTTTTACTTGCCTATGTCGGTGTGGTGCACCGCCTGGATAAACCCGTGCGCGGCCTGATGGTCTACGCGAAGACGAAGGAGGCTGCGGCCGCCCTGTCTGCGCAGTTTTCGAAGGACGGAAGCATGCACAAAGAATACCGGGCTCTCGTTGCAGCGCCCGAAGGTTCCTATATTTCCGCAGATCTGCTGGCCGGCATCACCTATTCCGACCGCCTGCTATTCGAGCGTTCGGCCAATGTATCGCGCATCCTGACGGAAGCGGAGGCGGCTTCACTTCGCGCGGATCAGCGTTCGCAGGTAAAAGAAGCCGTGCTGACCTGTCGTTTTGCGCAGGGAACACCCATGTTTGCGAAGGAGCAGGAAGCGTGCACGAGCCGCGATGAAAGCCTGGTCGGCCGTCTGGCGGAGGTTTCGGTCCTCCTGAAGACCGGACGCCACCATCAGATTCGGGCGCAGCTGGCCGCCCACAGTCTGCCCATCGTCGGCGACCGCAAATACGGCCTGCCCATCGACGGCGTCGGCCTGTGCCTATGCGCCTGCAGGCTACGTTTCCGCCACCCGAAGACCGGGAAAGAGCTGGAGTTTGTGCTGCCCGGTTGAGGGGATCTGGTAGAAATAAATGAGGCAGGGCCGCGGTTGCGGCTCTGCCTCATAATTTCATGTATTCTCGCTTAGTTATTTCACCAGTTTCTTCAGGAAGATCAAGATCGCCAAAACGATACCGACCACACAGTAAGCCCATACGATGGTGCCTGCGATGCCGACCAGAAGGTTAACGATCGGAATATGGTTTAAGAACCAGAACAGAACACCGAAGATGATGCTGGCAACGATGTAGCAGATAATGGAGATCGCCAAGCCCATCGGCGTTTCGGATCCTGCACTCAGCGGGAAAAAGGGTAACAATGCTTTCATGGTAAGCACCTCCTTATGAATTACTGAGACCATTTTACCACATTTTCCGCAGGTGTAAACGGAAGAATGTATTTTTTCCTGTACTTTCATTGACTTTTTACGCGGGAGCGTGTACAATGTGAAATCGTGAATTGAGTTAGAATTATGGCATGAAGCGATGAAAGGCGGCGTTTCATATTATGGATTACGGGATATTTAAGGATCTGGCGATCATCTTCGTGGCAGCGAAGTTTTTGGGGATTTTGGCGCGTAAGGTAAAGGCGCCGCAGGTCGTCGGTGAGATCATTGCCGGACTGCTGATCGGACCGACGGTTTTGGGACTGGTCGATCAGTCTTCGTTTTTAAATCAGATGGCAGAGATCGGTGTAGTTCTGCTGATGTTTATGGCAGGTCTGGAGACCGACCTGAAGGAACTGATCAAGACGGGCCCCATGGCGCTCCTGGTCGCTACGGCCGGCGTGTTCATTCCGCTGGGTGGCGGTTTTTTACTCAGTTCGGTGTACCACGGGTTCGCTCCGGTGGGCAGCGAGGAGTTCTTCCGCGCCGTATTTATCGGTGTGATCATGACGGCGACTTCGGTCAGCATTACCGTCGAAACGCTGCGTGAGCTCGGAAAGCTTCGCGGTAAGGTCGGAACGACGATCCTCTCCGCGGCCATCATCGATGATGTCATCGGTATCATCGTCATGACCTTCGTGATCGGTTTCCGCGATCCCGAGCAGGATCCGCTGCGCGTTGTACTGAATACCGGATTATTTTTCGGTTTTGCGTTCGTTGTCGGTATTTTGTGCTATTATTTATTTAAGTACATGGATAAGAAAAACCCGCACACCCGTCGTGTGCCGATCTACGGCATGGCGCTTTGCTTTGCGTTTGCCTATGTGGCCGAGGAGTGGTTCGGCATCGCCGACATCACGGGCGCCTATATCGCCGGCATTATCCTGTGCAGTATCAAAGACTCGAAATATATCGCGGAGAAGATGGACATCAGTACTTACATGGTATTCGCTCCGGTTTTCTTCGCCAGTATCGGACTTAAGGCAGACATCAGCGGCCTGAACGGCAGCATGATCCTGTTCTCGGTCGGATTTGTATTCGTGGCACTGATCACGAAGATCATCGGATGCTCTCTGGTGGCGAAATGCTTCCGATTTTCCGCCCCAAATGCGCTTAAAGTGGGCGTCGGAATGATGACGCGAGGCGAAGTGGCCCTCATTGTGGCGAGAAAAGGCGAAGACGTCGGCCTTTTGGATGCGGTTTATTTTGCGCCCGTCATCCTGCTGATCATCATCTCGTCGATCGTTACGCCCATCGTTTTGAAACTGCTGTTTTCCAAGTGGCCGGCAGAGCATGGGGCGAATGAGGAGACGGCGGCTCCGGCGGAGCAGAACTGACAGACCTGAACGAACAGACCACAGACTCGGCAAAGGAGGACTCCTATGCGGCTTGCGATCTACGACAACATCATAACGTTCGGACTGACGATCGCCGCCGCCGTTTGGGGGAGGTTTCCTTCCCTGTGCGTGATCGCCGGCGCCGCTCTGATGGTTTTGTTTTCCGTATCTTCCATGGATGAAGATGATCGCCTGCATATCCGCGTGATGCAAGGCCTGTTTTTGACTTGCTTTGGTTTCAGCGCGCAGACCTTTTTCTCCTGCAGCGCATTTGCCCTTTGGAAAGAAAAGAAACTCCCGCTCCGTTTTGCGAGCGCGGGAGTCGTTTATATCGTTATGTCCGCGATCTTCGCGGAAGGGGAGGCCCGGCTTGCAAAAACCATCCTGGGTCTCCTTTTGATGTATGCGCTGATGGCGCTTCTCTATGGCGGCCGCCTTCTGTTGGAGTGGTCCGGCCGCAGATCCGAGGAGGCGCAGCGCCAGATCCTCGTCTCAAACGTGCGGGAAATGCATGAGAAGGAGCTGAACCGGAAGCTGGTCCTGCAGAATTATATGGCGGATAAAAACGCGCGTCTTAAGGAGCGCGAGACGATCAGCCGCAACATCCACAACAGTGTGGGACACTCCATCACAGCAGCCGTGATGACGCTGGATGCGGCGGACATGCTCTTCGACGTTTCGCCCGAGGACGCACGCCAGAAGGTCAATGATGCGAACGATCGGATCCGCGGCAGTCTCGAGTCGATCCGCCGCGCGGTTCGCGTCATGGACGAAGAAACGCAGGAGATCGCACTCTCCGACTTTATGTGCGAGGTGGAGACGGTCGTCGACCGCTTCATTACGGACACGACGATGCGGGCGGACATTCTGGGACCTGACCCGGTGCCGGAGCTCATGCTTCCGCACGAACATGTGGAGTTCCTGATTGGCGCACTGCAGGAGTTTTTGACGAACGGCGCAAAGCACGGTCACGCGGATCATTTCCTGATCAGTGTTTCGGCGGACTCGGCGAACCTGCGCATGGAGGTGAAAGACAACGGGCACTCGGAGGTTTTTACTGAGGACAATGCGCGTCAGATGATCGAGCAGGGCTTCGGGCTTAAGAAGATCGAGTCCTACGTGAAGAATGCCGGCGGGACGTGCCGGTTTACGAATGAGGAAGGTTTCCGGGCGGCGGTGACATTGCCCGTGATCCATGAGGAAGAAGGAGGTGCGATATGATCCGTGTGCTTTTGGTGGATGACGAGACGTTGTTGCTCGACAGTCTGGAGATCATCCTTACGTTAAATCAGATGGAAGTGGTCGCGAAGGCGCACGACGGCCGGGAGGCCCTGGAGATCCTGGAGGGGATCACCTGCGATATCGCCCTGGTGGACCTGAATATGAAGGGCATGGGCGGCATCGAGCTCATCGGGAAACTGAAGGCGCAGCATCCCGAGGTGAAGATCCTGGTGCTCACGACGTTTTATGACGATAAGAACATTACGGACGCCATCGCGGGCGGCGCGGACGGATACCTGCTGAAGGACAGCGGTAAGGACGCGATCCTGGGCGCGGTGCGGCAGATCATCGGCGGCGTGAACGTGCTGGATCCGAAGGTCATGCAGCGGCTGACCCTGCTGATGACGCAGAACGCGGCGAGGGGCGTTGCGGGCGCGGAACCGCAGGCGGAAGCGAAGGATAAGAAGCTTTCGGACCTGCCGGAGCTGACCGAGCGCGAGAAGGAGATCTGTGCGCTGATGGTGGACGGCCTGGACAACAAACAGATCGCGAAGAAACTGTATATCTCGGAGGGCACCGTGAAGAATTACATTTCCGGGATCTACGATAAGACCGGCATCCATGACAGGGTGAAACTGATCGTGGAGCTGCGGGGGTGATAGTTTTAAAAAGCGAGTCGGATCGCTATGGGTGTGTCCCGAAAAACATATAGAATCGGGGACAAATGAATTGTGGCTGTGGTCATGCATAAGATATGACCGCAGTCACTTTTGTTTTATCCGTGGGTTCCGTATAATAGTGGCATAAGGGAGGAGCGCCACTGCGCCTTCCGACAACAAAGTCACGCTGCCGTTCATGATGGTATGGATCGCAGCAGAAAGGTGAATTAAGATGGGTCATTTATCCGCGCTCAAATTCATAAAGAATAACAAGAAGCAGGTCGCGGTGATCGTCGTGGCGCTGGCCTTAAGCGTCATGGGCATCTATTTGATCGGTTCCATCCTGGCGTCCACGAAGGAGTCGTTCCGTCCGGTCGTCGTGGAAGGATCGAAACGGCAAATGTATCTGGAGCTCTCGTACGAGACATTGGCCTCGACGAACCCGGAAGACATGGAAACGATACAAGGCATGTACAGCGTCGTGGTCGAGAAGCTGGAACAGCTGCCGGAGGTAAAAAGAGCATTCGTGAGCGAGTGGACGAATTTTTCCTTAAAGGCTCTGCTCGGTAACCTCGGTTCGGAGATGCCGCTCCTGAAGCCGGAAGATATCCCGACCTATTTGGAGCATATGAAGAGCAAACTGGTGGACGGCCGCCTCCCGGAGCAGGATTACGAGATGGTGCTGGACAGCGCCGTTATGCGAAACCAGGGCTATAAGATCGGCGACAAACTGGGCAATAATCTCTGGACCATCGTCGGAGTCGTGGAAGGCCCCTACTATTCCTGCGCCGGAACGTCAGCGCGCGGAAACAACAACGGATACGGCCTGATCATCCTGAATGAGGAAGGGGTTTCCGGAGCGAAAGAACTGTTTGATAAGATCGGCGTCCCGCTGTCGAAACTGGATTCCATTTCCAACGACGCACAGAAGGGAAGCGAGATGTTCCAAAGGGAGGTCGTAGACGAGATCGACGGTTCTCTTCATGCGATCATTCTGGGCACGATCTTCCTGCTGGCGGTCTCCGTCACGGTCGCCTACAACTCGTACATGCGTAACCGGGTCAATGAGTACTGCCTGTACGCATCCCTCGGGTACTCGCGGCTGGAAGTCTATCGCATGATCCTGCGTGAGATCGCGATCTTATTCGGTGCCGGCATCCTGTTGGGCTTTGCGGTGGCGGGCGGCATGATCGCATTGATCGATGTTCTCTTAATGCACCCGTTGGGCCTGATCCCAGTATACATTGACACAGAACTGATCTGTACGATCCTGGCCGCCATGGCTGCGGTGATCGGCATCCTGCAGTTCCCGGCTCTCCTGTCCGTACACAGGATCCGAACCATAGATATGTTGGAGGATTAATCATGTTTGAGATAAAGAATGTAAGTATGATCTACGATATGGACAGCGACGAGAAGATGTACGCGCTGAGCAATGTGGACCTCTCCTTACCGGAGCGCGGTCTGGTGGGCATCATCGGCCCGTCCGGAAGCGGAAAGAGCACGCTGATGTACTGCCTGTCCACCTTGAAGACGCCGACCGAGGGAAGCATCCTGTATAACGGGGAGGAGCTGACCGCTCTGGCGCCCGCGAAGCGGGAAATGTTGCGCCGCCAGAAGTTCGGCTTCATTTTCCAAAAACACTATCTGGTGCCTTATATGAATGCCTTCGATAACTGCGTGGTGTCCGCGCTCCCGGGGGATCCGGAGGCTGCCGAGCGGGCGAAATCGATGATGAGCCGGCTGGGTCTGCGTGAGAAAGAATTCAAAAAGCGTCCGGCGAAACTCTCCGGCGGACAGTGTCAGCGTGTTGCTATCGCCCGTGCCATGATCAACGGTCCGGAGGTCGTGTTCGCGGATGAACCGACGGCATCCCTGGACCATGAGAACGCGTTCAATGTCATGCGGGTGCTTCGCGAATATGCCGAAGAGCATCTGGTGCTGGTCGTGACCCACGACCGGTCCATCCTGCAGGACGCCGACCGCATCATCGAGATCTGGGACGGCAGGATCAGCGCAGTAAAAGACGCAGAGAGGTAAGGAACAGTCTATGAAACCGTTTTCAGCGTTTTACTATATAAAACAGAATAAGGGGCGCGCCTGCACGGCGGCGCTCATGTTCGCCCTCTGCATGATGTTGATGATGGGCGGAAATTTCATCATGAGCACCATGTGGGCCTTCGATCAGAGCGCCGGAAAGCTGGATCAGTTCATCACGGCGATGGTCCTGTCGACGGACGAAAATCGACAGGATTGGAATGCATTTCTGGAGGAAGTGGAGGCGGACCCGGACCTGCAGATCTTCCACGGCTCCGGCTACGGACATGGGTCCATGGAATACGGAACCGCCCTGGGGATCACCGCTTCCGGTAATGTCATGGTCTTTACGGTTCGCGAGGAGATGGAAGAAGCTTTCCGGATCATGGGGATCGATATCGACACGTTGAAAGTGCAGGACTATGGTCTGGTCCTCAGTTCCATGTACGCAAAGGGAGCGGAAGGCGTCGGCGTATCTGAGGGTGACGTGCTGGATCCTTCTTTTTCCGGAGGGCTTGACTACGAATACACGGTAGACGCGATCTATGAGGGCAATGATAACATTCAGTTCTATTTCATCCCGAGCGAGGTCCACGCTACCGGCCGTGTATACATCCATGGCAAGAATATGGATCATGAGCAGCTGAAGCAGCGTCTGCTCGAGATCCGCGGAGACCGGAAGATTGCTTTGTACACAAAGACGGCGAAGGAAAGCTTCGAAGAGTTCTTTTCCATCTTTCGTATCATTTTCTATGTGTCGATCCTCCTGATCGGCATCATCCTGTCGGTCACGATCTCTTCCTGGTTTACGGGGCAGTTCATGAAGCGCACCTACGAATTCGGCGTCTATCGTGCCGTGGGACGCTCCCGCGGAGAGATCCGGCGTAAGATCGCGGCGGAGATCCTGATCCAGGATCTGCTCGGCATCGCAGTCGGCCTGGTGATCGTGCTTCTGAGCACCTTCCTGCTGAACGAACTGGCCTTCCTGCCGAAGGGCAAATACCTGCCCTACGTGAGCGACATGGGCATCCTGGGCGCAGTCGTCAGCAACCTGCTGGCGGTCGTTCCTCTCATTTTCTTCAAATCCCGCGCCATGAACCGCGCGGATGTGACGGAGTTTTAATAGGCGGGCATTATTGCATCCTCGCGGATTCCTTGATATAATTGACCCATTGGGGAATGTGCCCCGACAGGTTTTATATCGGAGGATGAGTGAATGGATCATTTGAGAAAAAAACGGCTGGGAACGGTTCTGTTTATGGTAACGATCTTTGCAATACTGTCATTGGGTTCAGCAACGGTTGCTGCGGCCGACGGCGGGGTTTATGATCTGGTGAACGGTTCGGTTCAGATTTCGAATGGAAAGGTCGTTCAGAATGATAAAGAATACGCGGATGCGCTTCCGACGATCACATCCGCAAGCAGTTCGTCAAACGGCATAACTATAACTGCAGAGCAGGGCGAGGAGATAACGCTTCGGCTATCAGGGGTTCAAATCACGTTAGGTTACCCTGCGATCCTGATCCAAGGCAGGGGAACGGTGACACTCCTGTTGGAAGGGGAAAATGAAGTAACGACCTCGGTATCGGGGAAAATGGCTGCGGTTCAAAAAGAAGGTACAGGACGTCTGACGATCACCACAGAGGAAGGAAAAGAAGGAAGCCTGACCGCGAACGGTGGAGCCGCAGGGATCGGCGGAGAGTTCGATCAAATCGTTTATCATATTACCATCTCGGGAAATGCAGTGGTGACTGCGAATGGAGGAAATGGCGCCGGCATCGGCGGCAGCGGTAGCGGTCAGGCTTCAGATATCACTATTACCGGGAACGCGCAAGTGACGGCGATTGGCAGTGAAAGTGCGGCCGGCATCGGCGGGGGATGCGCAACCGGGGATGGTACCACCATCAGGATCAGCGAGAATGCTAAGGTGCTCGCTATCGGCGGAGTGTCCTCTTACTATAATGACGCAGGCATGAGCATCGGTGGAGGAGTATACGGCCATGCATATGGAGTCAAAATCCTGGATTCCGCTATCGTATACGCAGTCAGCGATCGCTGGGCGAGTCCGAATTTTACCGATGAAGAACATAATACATTCAGCGGAGACTATCGGATCTATGCAAGCAATTCAACGCCGGAGGACATTCAGAATGGGACGGCCCGGCGGAAAGAGTGCGTTTCGATAACCTTGGTTGCAAACGATGGAACTGACGCAAGAACAGAATTAACGGAGACCATCGGGGTGCCTCGTTCCATCCCTATGGATGCATTTTCCGATAAAGGAAAGAGGGTTTCCGGCTGGAATACAAAGGCGGACGGTACCGGAGAGAAGTATACCGTCGGACAGAGTGTTACGTGGACGGAGAATACGGTCCTCTATGCAATGTGGGAAGAGGCTTCACCTTCCGGTGACACAAGCAGACCGATCTTTTGGGTGGTAGTGCTTTTACTGTCCATGGCAGCGCTTGGAGTTTTGAACATGCGAAAGAAGAGAGTGTGACAAATAAAAAGATAAGCGGCAAATGCGAGTGCATTTGCCGCTTATCTTTAATAGTCCATACTATCAGGTGACAGGAGAAAGTCAAAAACATTCATGATCAGGATACCATCTTCGTTGTAAAAAGGAGCCAAAGTATCTTTCGTTATGATTATCTTCTTGAAGGCATCGCCCGTATTGATCAGGGAACGTTTTTCCGACTGCATTTTTTTATCATCCGGAAGGGAGTAAGCCGATTGAACATAGTATCGTTTTTCTCCTCGGTTGCATACAAAATCGATCTCCAGTTGCTTGCGTATCTTTTTCCCGGTTTGGTCCACCTCATTTAACACGACTACGCCTACATCAACATTGAAGCCGCGTACCTTCAATTCATTGAAAATGATATTTTCCATGGAATGGGTCTCTTCGATCTGTCGGAAATTCAACCTCGCATTTCGCAACCCCAAATCCGAAAAATAGAATTTCAGTGGAGTATCGATGTATCTTTTTCCCTTAATGTCGTATCGGAAAGCACTGTCGATCAGAAAAGAATCTATCAGGCAGTCGAGATATCTTTTAACTGTGATCGGGCTGATCACGATGTTTTTTTTGCTCTTGAATGCCTCCGAAAGTTTTCTCGGGTTCGTGAGAGAACCAATGTCCGAGGAAAGAAAATTCAAGATTTCTTCCAACTCGGTTTTATTTCGAATGTTATTCCTTCCGACAATGTCAGAAATATATGTTTCTTCAAACAAAGACTTAAGGAAAACAGACTTCTGATCCGCTGTTTCAAACGAAAAGATAAGAGGTAATCCTCCATAGATCACATAGTCTTTCCAGCCGCTTGATACATCGCCGGAGTAAGCGCTCATGTACTCGGAAAATGAAAGAGGATATACATGCACTTCATCTCCCCTTCCCCTGAACTCCGTAATAATGTCCTTCGATAGGAACTTTGCGTTGCTTCCGGTTACATAAACATCGACATTTTTTCTGCGAACGAGACTGTTCAAGATCGATTCAAAGTCATCTAACAACTGAACTTCGTCCAACAAAACGTAATACATACCTTGGTCGGATATTCGGCCTGTACAATATGAGTAAAACTGCTCCGGATCTCGATACTTCTTGTTTTCATAAGCATCAAAAGCCATTTCGATAATATGATCCTCAGGGACGTTCTGAGCGGTCAAATGTTCACGAAACAGATTAAACAGAAGGTACGATTTTCCGCACCTCCTGATACCGGTGATCACTTTGATCAAGCCATTATTCTTTTTTGATATCAATCGGTCCAAATATATATCTCTTCGAATGATCATAACAACACCTCCCATTTCTACTGTACAAAAATGCGGATTCCGCGTTTTTGTACAGTTTATTATACTCCATAAGAGTAGGGCTGTCAACGGCCTGGTAAATATTTTTGCGGATTCCGCATTTTTGTACAGCAGGAACAGCGGCGCCGTTGGTGTGCATTTGCCGCTTTTTGATTACGGTGAATGCGCAATTCATCTGTACAAACCAGGGCAGGTGTGGTAAAATCGAACTAGGTTTTGAGGCGGTGAGGCGGAATGCATCGCCGTGGCAATGTTGGCTTGAGACGTTACAGAATGAGGAAACGCATATGAAGAAAAAGTGTAAGCGTAAGTGGAAGAAACGCGTGATGCTCGGGGCGATCGCCGCGGGCGGAGCGTATGCGGTCGTAAAGACGAGGAATGCATATCAGGGCATCATGAAGATGGTAGAAGAAAAAGATGACGATGAGCGCAAGATCGTAGAGAGATTTGCCAAATCGTATCACTATATCGGAAGCGCGGAGGAGTTTACGGGGGCGGCCGTGGGAGCGGTCTGCTGTTCGTTGCATCTGGAGATGCAGAACGCGCGGATCGAAAAGGACTGCGAGATCGAACTGGGCTGTCTGATGAGCTCCGTCGTGATCTACGTGCCGGAGAAGGTGCACGTCGTGGTCGATGTGAAGATGAGATCCGGCATTACACGTTGGACCATGGAAAACGGCTTGCCGCAGGGCGCGGAGGGCCCGACGCTGTATATCCACGGTGTGGCCCGCATGAGTTCGGTTCTGGTGCAGACGCTTCCGCCTTCGAAAGAGTCGGAAGAAACTGCGTTGATGGATAAGATCGCGTCGGCGGATAAGACCGCGGAGCCGGATGCGTCTGCAGAGGCGAAGGCATCGGCGGAAGATCTTCCCAGCGGTGGTCCGATCACGGACGATGAACCGGCGGAGAATTTTGACGCGGGAAATGATACCGTCCGCGTGATCCACATCACGGATCTGGACGCAGAAGATGAGGAAAATGAACCGACGGAACCGGAAAAAATACCGGAGCCGGAACCTTTGGCAGATGGCGTTCGGAAAGCAGTTGACGAGATCTTCGCAGAGGCAGAATCCGCAGAGGCGGAATCCGTAAAGGAAGAATCCTTAGAGGCAGAACCGGCGGAGCCGGATCCGACCCCTGAACCCGAAAAGGAAACCGAAACGTATCCGACGATCGAGCCAGCCGAAGAGCCCGAATCGGGGGAGTCCGAATCGGAAGAACCCGAACAGGAGGAGTCCGAACAGGAAGAGTCGGTCGACGAAGAAACTGCGGATGTCACGATCGATGAGGACTTCGACGAGGACGATGATTTCGCGGGGGACGATAAGCGCAAGCGCCTGTCGCAGGATCAGATCGACGCGATCCTGGACCGGCTGGCAGATGAATACGAAGAACGCGGCGGAGAGGAATAAACAAACATGCTGGAGATAATCAATCTGTCGAAAATGATAGAGATCTTTCCCGTCATCAATAACGTGAGCTTCACGGTGGACGACGGCGAGATGATCGCGATCTGCGGAGACCCCTTTGGCGGGGATCTGGTCCTGCAGGCCATTCCCGGACTGATCCGCATCAAAAGAGGCAGTGTTTCGCTGGATGGCGAGGTCATTGCCGGCTATGGAATGAAAAACCGAAGCGAAGAGTTTGTGGGTCATTTTTCCTATATCAGCAAGACAGGAACGCTTTTGTGGGAGAAAAGTTTCGATTACAATCTCAAACTGAGGGAAAAGTGGTTCGAGAACTTCAATTCGGAAAAAGCGGTCGAAGTTTTGGAAGCATTAGCCCCGGGATTCAACCGTAAGAAGAAAGCCAACCACATGACGGATGAAGAGCTGGTCCTCGCGGCGTTTGCTTTGGGCATGGGCATGGAGTCCAAATACTATCTCGTGGATGCAATCTGGTGGTCCATCCCCGATGGCGAGACGAAGGAAAAATGCCTGAAGATGCTGAAAGAGAAGCAGGAGCAGGGCTGTTCGGTCCTGGTCGTTATGGATGATTTCTTCCTGTTGGGGCCGGGACGCGACTATTTCAAGCGGATCATCTACATGAAGCAGGGAGCCCTGATCGTTGATTCGACGCCGCAGGTGGATGCCAACAAACCGTTGGAATTCTTGCTGGAAGAATGGAAGAGGGTGGCGAAATGACAGGTTTTTGGAAGATGTTCCGTTTGGAGATGCGAAGCCTTTGGCTTCCGATGATCGTTTGGATCGTGGTCATGACGACAGCCTGGTTCCTGGTGCCTACCTACATGATCTGGGCCATCGTTTGCTATGTATTTGCCCTGGGCGGCGTTGTCATGAAGTGGTGGCAGTGCCGGCGGGACTATATGAATAAGAATTACGCGGTTTTATACAGTCTGCCGATCAATCGTAACCGCTTTTTGGCGGCGCGGTATCTGGCGGGCGCGGCCTCCGGCTTCATCATCTACGGAGCCGCATTGACCGTAATGAACGTGTTCGATCGATACGACCTGGCGCACCTGAACCGAGGTCCGCTGGAAGAACTGGCGGCCTATGATGAGCCGTCCAACTACCTGATGCAGTACTGCACGAACCGCAGCGGCATGATGGGGCTCGATCCGGGGCTCATCCTCCGGGTATTCCTGGGGCTGGCGTTTTTCTCGCTTTGTGTCGAACTGTTCCATATTTCGAAGGATAAATACCCGATCGTGTTCCTGATCTATGCGGTATCGAACCTGCTCGTGCGGTTCATGATGATCCGCCTGATCGAGGGCACGCCGGTCATGATGTTCCTGATCCAGCCGCTCCCGTGGGTGGTGACGCTGCTGTATTACGGCATCAACACGGCGATCGGAGTGCGTGCGCTCAGGCATTTCTACACCGGGCATCAGGGCAGGGCAGAACTGTTCACATTTGACGCCGGAGCGTCTTCGATCTGACACAGATCGGAGCCCGCGGCAACCTTTTAGAGTAAGAATTTTAAGATCCGGCGGCCGACGCGCGACCGGAGATGGAGTGGCATATGGCGGATATGGAAAATGTGCGGTCGCAAGCGACGGAATATAAGATCCCGGCGGCGGTCGCAACGATCATAGAGCGGTTGGAGGCTGCGGGCTATGAAGCTTACGCAGTCGGCGGCTGCGTGCGCGATATGCTGCTTTCGCGGGAGCCGAACGACTGGGACATCACGACGTCCGCGAAGCCGGAGCAGGTGAAGGAGATCTTCCGCAGGACGGTGGATACGGGTATCGAGCACGGGACCGTGACGGTCGTGATGGATCATGAGAATTATGAGGTGACGACGTACCGCGTGGACGGTGTCTACCTGGACGGTCGGCATCCGAGCGGGGTGATATTTACCGCGAGTTTATCGGAGGACCTGAAACGTCGTGATTTCACGATCAATGCGATGGCTTACCATCCGGTGAAGGGCCTGATCGATCTGTACAACGGCCGCGGGGATCTTACACAGGGCGTGATCCGCTGTGTGGGCGTGGCAAATGAACGGTTCAGCGAGGATGCGCTGCGTATCCTGCGGGCGTTTCGCTTTGCGGCGCAGCTGGGCTTTGCGATCGACGCTGAGACCCTCGCGGCGGCAAAAACATTGGCCGAAAACCTGAAACTCATCAGTAAGGAGCGTATCGCGGCGGAATTGGTGAAACTGCTCACTTCCGACCATCCGGAGGAGTTCCTGCGCATGTACGACGCCGGCGTGGCGAACTACATCCTGCCGGAGTTTACGTCCTGTATGGAGACAGAGCAAAACACGCCGTTTCATTCGTACAATGTGGGCGTCCATACCATGAAGGTGGTGTGCGGTGTCCATGCAGATCGCGTGCTCCGGCTGGCGGCGCTGCTGCACGACATTGCGAAGCCGAAGACGAAGACCGTGGATGAAAAGGGGCAGGCGCATTTCTACGGACATGCGACGCTCAGCGCGAAGATGGCGGGAGAGATCCTGCGGGATCTGAAGTTTGATAACGAGACCATTCGCCGCGTGACACATCTGATCGAGCATCACGACGATTGGGCTTATATCATAAACAGAAATGACGCGACCGGGACTTCGGTCACATCAAAGGCGGTCCGAAAGGAATTGAACCGCTTCGGCAGTGAGGATTTCCTCCTGCTGCTGGAACTGATGCGGGCGGACGCCAATGCGAAACTGGAAAAACCGAATAGCGATACCCTGCATACGCTTTCGGCGCTGGATGAGGCAGAGCGCCTCTACGGCGACATCCTCGCAGCCGGCGAATGTTTCTCGCTGAAGGATCTGAAGATCACCGGAAGCGACCTGATCGCCATGGGCTTTAAGCCCGGACCGAGACTCGGGGAGACATTGAATGCATTGCTGCAGGAAGTCGTGGAAGAACCTGCGCTCAACACGCGGGAAGCGCTGCTTAAGCGAGCGGCTTCAATCGGGGAAGCGGACGCCTGAGGACGGAAAGAGAGCCATCACCGTAGCACATTTCTTTGTAGCGAGGGGATGAACTGCCACAATATCTTGTAGTTTTTTCAAATAACATATTTACAAATGAAATATGCCGTGGTATGCTTTTCCTAAAGGGAAAAAGCATGGCCTCACGGCATATTTTTCTTGGTTCGAAAACTAAATAATCAGGAGGTATCTATGAAACTTATCTATCAAGTCGAAGACAAACCGAAGATGAATCAATTGATCGTGTTTGCCCTCCAACAGTTGCTGGCCATCATGACGGCGACCCTGGTCGTGCCGGTCATTATCAACGGAAATGTTGCGGATGCGATCAAAGCCGGTGACATTTCTTGGGAAATGACGAAGACCATGAGTCCGGCAGCGGCTTTGTTCGGCGCAGACGTCGGTACTTTGATCTACCTGTTCTTTACGAAACGTAAGAGTCCCGTGTTCCTCGGCTCTTCCTTCGCGTTCCTGGGCTCGATGACATCCGCATTTGCAGGCGCATCGACCATGGCGCTCGGATACCTCGGACTGATCCTGGGTGCGGTGATCGCAGGCTTGGTGTACGTGATCATTTCTTTCGTCGTTAAGTTCCGCGGGACGAAGTGGATCGAGAGACTGATGCCCGCGGTCGTTATCGGACCTACCGTTGCCATCATCGGACTCGCTCTCGCGGGCAATGCGGTCGGCGACCTTACGACGGCGATCAAGGCCAATGCATTGACCGGAGCGGTTGCGACCGACCCGAAGATTGCGCTTCTGTGTGGTTTGGTCACACTGGCGGTCGTTATGCTTTCCTCTGCCTACGGCAAGAAGAGCGGCAAATTGATCCCGTTCATCTACGGTATCCTGGCTGGTTATGTCTTCGCACTGATCATCAGCCATATCGGCTATATGCTCAAGATCCCGGAGATGTACATCATTTCCGAAAACGCATGGGACGGTTTCCTCGTAAACGGAAGTGTGACGTTTAAGTCGTTCATCTCTATGCCGGAGTTCTCCTTCCTTAACGCGAACGGTGCGTTTGGCGACTTAAACCCGACATACTTCGCCACGATCCTGGTTGCCTATGCTCCGGTTGCGTTCGTTGTATTTGCCGAGCATATTGCAGACCACAAGAATATCTCTTCGATCATCGAGAAAGACCTGCTTGAGGATCCCGGCCTCGATAAGACCCTCCTCGGTGATGGTGTCGGCTCCATGGTCGGCGCATTCTTCGGCGGCTGCCCGAACACCACCTATGGTGAGTCCATCGGCTGCGTGGCTATCACGAAAAATGCTTCGGTAGTTACCATCTTCGCGGCTGCTATCGGTGCGATCCTGATCTCTTTCTTTAATCCGTTCATCGTGTTCATCAACTCGATTCCGAGCTGCGTCATGGGTGGCGTATGTATGGCCTTGTATGGTTTCATCGCCGTTTCCGGCCTGAAGATGATCCAGCAGGTCGACCTGAATAAGAATAAGAACCTGTTTGTAGTATCCGTTATCCTGATCTCCGGCGTCGGCGGATTGGAAGTATCCTTCAATACGTCCAACGGTGTGATCACCATCACGAAGGTAGCCTGTGCATTGATCCTCGGTATCCTTACGAACCTGATTCTGAAGAATGCACCGGACGAGGAAGTATCCGAAACCGAAAAGAAAAAATAAAACGGACTGTCCTTAACAGATAAATACGGATCAACGAAGCCTTTCGAGGCGACGTTGATCTGTTATTTTTTTATATATAGTTCCGGAAAGGCAGGCCCTGCCCTTAAAACCGGATCGGGATCACCCACAGGGATAATGCTTCCGAAGGATAGACGAGGGGCCGCACGGCCGCCGCGATGTCGAAAACGAAGCGGTTGGTGTCGACGGCCTTTTCACCGCAGTCGATCACCTCGACGTGGTCGGCGACATAGCGCACAAAACGGCGCGCGGGGTTTGCTTCCGACAGATGCAGGGTCCCCATTCCGTGATCCAGAAACCGTCCCGCCATGTATGCGGTCATGTGGATCATGAGTTCCAGCGCCAGCGAGTGATCGCTGATCTTAAGCTCCTCGTGAAAGTGGTCCGCGTATTTCTTTTTGATGTAACGTGCCATCTCGAGGGCGGGCAACATGTGCCCTTTTCGCGTGCCGGTGATGCCGCGGCGCAGGTGCGAAAGAAGCGCGTGGTCTGCGCGCACGTGGACCGCCTGCCGGCAATAAAAGATATGGACCTTATCATCGAAGGGTGTGTGTTCAAAAAATCCCATGTTTCATCTCCCGAAAACACGCCGAAAACGTCGGCGCTGTACTGGGCATATTTTACCGCAAACGGGCTGTTTTGGCAAGCGCAGCCCGCCTCTGATGCGGAAAATGCGTCCCAAAATGCCGCTTTCCGGCGAAAAATTAACGAAATTTGCCCGAACCTTCGAAAAAACTATGGAAATTCGATCGGGTTTATTGTATAATAAAGCAAATATAGCCTGAAGGAGGAAACGAATATGGCTGTTTGTAATGTATGTGGTACTTATGTTGAGGACGGTGTAAAGGCCTGCCCGAATTGCGGCACTCCGATCGCCTCCGCTGTAGCAGCTCAGGTAGTAGATCAAACAGCAGCTCAGGTAGCACAGACTGCAGACCAGGTAGCACAGGCTGCACCCGCTGCACAGGCTGCGCCCGCTGCACCTGCTTTTATGGGTTCTCTGAATTCCGTGAACGGAAACATGGATGCAAAGAATAACAAAAGGATCGATGCAATTGTCAATAAGATGGACGGAAAGGATTTCACCGGACAATTCAGTGCGAAGGAAGTTGAGGATAATAAGCTTTGGGCGATCCTCGCATATTTCGGCATTCTGTTTTTGATCCCTCTGTTCGCTGCGAAAGAATCCAAGTATGCGAAATTCCATACCAATCAGGGTATCCTGGCTTGTATCGTAACGTTTGCTTTCGCGATCGTTTCGGTTATTTTCTGCTTTATCCCGTTTATTAAGACGGTGATCGCTCCGTTCTTCATTTCCGCTACGGCAGTTATCGGAGCCTTCTTCTTTGTATACGGTGTTATGAACGCTGTCCAGGATCGCGCGAAAGAACTTCCCGTGATCGGCAAGATTCGTATTCTTAATTAACTTAAATATCAGATCAACCCCTTTTGATCATATAAAAGGACCGTAATATGGGCGTTAAAGATCTTTTGAACGGACTGACGTTGGAAAAAACACGCAGCCAGAAAGTTATCGGTAAAGTCGCTTATTGGGTGCTCGTTGTGATATGCGCAATGTTCTTCCTGATCTGCGTTGCCTCGAGTGAGGTATCCTTCCGCTTACTGATGGTATACTGCATCGTGGTACCGATCGTAATGGCATTTCCCACGTACATCACCAGGATATCCGTTAAGATCCAAAGTTTCGGAACGGTGGCCTTTTTGCTGTACTTTGCTTCGGCATACTGCATTCAGGCGCACTCTCTGACACCCAGTTACGGTCTTTTTTTGGGCATTGCCTGTCTGGCTTCCCTGTACCAGGATATCTTTCTGAACCTGTTTCATCTGTTGTACACGATCGCGTATTATGTGATCTGTTATATCTACATCGGTAAGGAAGAATTTTCCGGTACGAGCGAAGCCGTGATGAAAGTGGTGGAAGAACTCCAGGGCAAATATCCAGACATGAAGGCCGCGGATATTGAGGCTGCGGCAGAGAAACTACAACGGATGGATCCGGAGATCGAGGTCGTGGCAGAGCGGCTCCAGCTCATGATGCTCATCAGCGGCGCGCTTATGCTCATGGTTTTGATCTATTGGAATAAGCATCAGGCCTCTATCGCCCAGAAGAAGACGAAAGACGTTCAAGACCTCCTTGAGATCGTTGAGGAGAAAAAGAACGAGGCTGAGGCAGCGGCAAAAGCGAAATCCGACTTCCTGGCCAATATGTCCCATGAGATCCGTACACCTATGAATGCGATCTGTGGTATGAGCGAGCTCCTCGCGAAGAGCGATCTGACTCCGCAGAACGCGGAATATGTAAACATGATCCAGATGTCTTCGGAGAACCTGCTCCGCCTGATCAACGACATCCTCGATTTCTCGAAGATCGATGCAGGCCGCATGGAACTGGTCAATGATGACTACGACCTGAGCGAATGTATCAACGAAGTACAGAACGTGATCAATACCCGACTGACCAACAAAGACATTGCCTTTTTGATCGAGTGTCCGCCGAACCTGCCGCTGCATTACAACGGCGATGTCATGCGTATCCGGCAGATCCTCATCAATATTCTGGGCAATGCGGTCAAATTTACCAAAAAAGGCTACATCAAACTGTCCATTGACTTCCGTATCCTGCAGAACAACAAGGTCAAACTGATCTTCAGCGTCGAGGATACCGGTATCGGCATCAAGCGGAGCGACATCCAGAAACTCTTCGGTGAGTTCATGCAGCTCAACACGAAGAAAAACCGAAGCATTCAGGGCAGCGGTCTGGGTCTGGTCATCTCCAAACGTATGGCGAAGATGATGGATGGTGATATCAATGTCAAGAGTGAGTATGGTGTCGGCTCCACATTTAACATCATTATCCAGCAGAAGCAGGTGGACGACTGGGTCTGCTTCCGTACCCGCGAGACCAAACCGGTCCATTTCTATGTTTTCGAACCGAACGAATACTATCGTGAAAGCATCCGGACGAACGTAGCCTACCTGAGCATGGCGATCGATTTCATCCGGTCGAAAGAAGAACTTCTGCAGATCAAAAAACAGATCAAACCGGAAGAACGAAGCATCCTGATGTTCGACTATGTTACCGGCTTTTCGACGATCCGCCAGAACATTGATAAATTCAAAGACATTTCCCTGGTGGCCATGACCAGCATCAATGACGTTATCGTGGACGAAGTGGAGAACGTCGTATTCATGCATAAACCGATCAGCGTGCTGTCCATGGATGCGATCCTGAAGAATCGTGCCCGTTGGAACGTGCAGAACGGCCATCTGCAGATGCTTAACAGCTTCTTCGCTCCTGAGGCGCGTGTCCTCGTGGTCGACGACAACGTTATCAACCTTCGTGTGGCAGATGCGTACCTGCGCCGCTACCTGATCCAGCCTGTGCTGGCCGAAAGCGGCGACGAGGCGATCGAACATGTGGAGAACGATCCTCCGTTCGATCTGATCTTCATGGATCACATGATGCCTGTGCACGACGGTATCGAAGTTACGAAGAGCATCCGAAATATCGGAAGCGAATATACGCGGAACATTCCGATCATTGCCCTCACGGCCAATGCGGTAAAGGGCGTCGAGAAACTGTTCCTCAACAACGGAATGAACGACTATCTGTCGAAACCGATCGACTCGAAGCGACTCAACCAGGTCCTGGCGCAGTGGCTGCCGCCCGAGAAACAGCTGACCGAACTGCCGGAGCAATACGCGCACATGCTCAAAGACCTTCCGGACGAGTCGTCTGTGGAGAGTGCGGACATCGTTATCCCCGATGTCGACGCAGCAAAGGCGATGCGCGAACTGGGACACAGCAAGGAGGAATACCTGGATCTGCTGGAGACGGTTTACGAGGAAGGCCAGAAGAAACTGCCGCTCATGCGCGAATGTGTTGCTCATGGCGAGTGGCAACGTTACATGATCGAGGCGCATGCCCTAAAGAGCGTGTGCGCGAGCATCGGCGCGGGCAACCTGTCCGTCACTGCGAAATCGCATGAGATGGCGGTTAAAGACGGTAACATTTCCTTCGTCCAAAAGGACAATGCAAACTTCCTGGCAGCATACGAGAAACTCCTTACAGACATCGACTATTACTTCAAAACGCAGGAGACGTCCGACGAGCAGAAGCCGGAGTTGTCTACGCAGCAGTTGCGTGACGTTATGCGTGAGGTGGCGACCGATATCGATGAGTACGACGGCGAGGCTGCGGTAGGCAAGCTCGATACCCTGCTTTCCGATTACAAGATGGACGAAGACATTCGCCGCCAGCTTTTGCGTATCAAAGACCGCGCAGATTCCTACGAGTATGAAGATGCGGCCCATGCGATACTGAATTTGGCCCGTATGATCGCAGTTCGGTGAAAATATGGCAAAACCGCCCAAATATTTCGGAAAATAACGCAGAAATTGCGGAATAATACTTGCATGGATATCGGTAAAATGATATAATAATAATGCCCGAACAGGGACAATATCTCAAAAGGAGAACAGAAGATGAATAAAAAACTTAATTTGTCGCCGACGCTGTTGTCGCTGCTCGGTGTGATCGCGTTGTATTTGGGTGGCTGGGAAGCCGGCATCATCTATTTTATCGCGGTTCTGGTATTCGAGACTGCCGACAGTGTCAAGATCAACCTTATGCAGTATGTGATCGTAAGAGCTATGATCCTGATCGTATTCCGCGCTCTGTCTATTTGCGGAGACATCCTCGGATGGTTCTTCAGCTTCGCTAAGAATCCTTACGACCTTGCAAAGTGGAACATTTTTGATTATCCTTCCAAATATGGTTGGGACAGCGCGCTGAACCTGGTTATCTTTGTATGGTTCTTCGCTACCATCATCAAGGGCAGAGTTGTTAAGGTTCCTACCATCCATGGTATGGTTGTTCGTAACATGGATTTCTCCGGCGCTACTATGCCGGCTCAGCAGCCTACAGACGTTCAGTAATTGAATATATTCGGAAGTGCTTTCGGGTGCTTCCTACGGATGAATACATCCGGATATCGGAACAGCCGCATTCATCGTACGACGATGCATGCGGCTGTTTGCTTTTCCTATCCGGGTCGGAGGTAAAACATGGGAAAAAATAAAAAGGGATTTGGCTATAAAATGGGCACCCGGCTGGCGTTTTTCGGTCTGATCGTCTGGTCGCTCTTTGCGATCGGATTTACGATCTGGCTCGGCTCGAAGGGACATTGGACGAACAGTAACCTATCCCGGAATGGTGAGGACGGACATATCTGGGGACTGCGTCTGTGGGGCTTTTCGACCGGAGCGTTGTTCTTTTTGCATGCCACGTATTGCATGTACCTGGGTGATTATAAGAAGCTTCTGGCGCGTTTTTTGTGCTACGCCGCCGTTGTTATGCTGATCGTCAGCACCTTTATTCCCTGCAAGACGGGTCCGGACGTAACGAAGACGGAGGCTTTCATCGCCGACATTCATCTTTATGTTTCCTTCAGTTCCACCATGGTGCTTCTGGCCGGAACTGTCGTTTTTGAATTGTGGATGCGGTATTCGAAGAAGATCCGCATGGTCGATGATCTCGTGATCACAGGCATTGCCCTGGGCGTGTCCTTGCTTTCGATCCTGATTTTTAAGATCGTTACCAGTCTGGTCGAAGTTTTCGCCATTACGGCATTCGCGTTCCTTTGGGTGCGGTTCGCATGGAAACTGCTTCGCTGGGAGAAGGTGCATGAGAATCTTCCTCCGAAGCCCGGGAAACCGGTCGCAAAGGACAGCAAAAAGACGACTTCCAAGTCGGAGAAGACGGAGAAGACGGAAAAGAAACAGGATGAGAAAAAAGAATCCGAGAATCCTCTCGATTATGAAGAAGGATTATGGTGATAAAACAGAAAGGTTAGAATAATAAAAGGAGGTTAGAAATGGGCAGAAATGCACAGGAAGTGATCGCATTTTCCATCTATTTGGTGGCGGTGCTTGCGATCGGTATTGTATTCTTCCTCAAAGGAAGAAAGGAAAAGGGCGGCGATAAGTCCTATTTCCTCGGCAACCGTAACATGAACGGTTTTGTTGCGGCTTTGTCGGCAGGCGCGTCCGATATGAGCGCATGGGTACTTATGGGCCTTCCCGGTTCGGTTTACTTCACCGGTATGGGTAAGATATGGATCGGTGTCGGTTTGCTTTTGGGAACTATCGCAGCATGGATCCTGGTGGCGCCCAGGTTGAGACGTCAGTCGATCCTCGCGGACGACTCCATTACGATCCCTCAGTTTTTGACGAACCGTTTCAAATCGAAGAGTCACGTACTTCTGATCGTCAGCGCGATCGTCTTTATCGTTGCGTATTGCGTATATGCCGCGTCAGCCATTACGGCGTGCGGAAAACTCTTTAAGACCGTATTCGATCTGAGTGATGACGCGAAGACATGGGTCATGGTCGGAGCAACGGCGATCATTCTTCTCTACACTTTCCTCGGCGGCTTTAATGCCGTGTGCTGGACAGATTTCGTTCAGGGAATGATGATGCTCGCTGCGCTTATGGCGGCTCCTATCATCGCAGTCATTGCCATGGGCCAGGCGGACTTCGCGCCGGTAGCCCCTGTGGTCACGTCGGAGAACTATTACAATCTGTTGTCGGACGGGGCCATAAACTGGACCAGCATTTCCGACATCCTGAGCGGTTTCGGCTGGGGTCTGGGATACTTTGGTATGCCGCACATTCTGGTCAGATATATGTCTATTCGTTCCGAGAAGGAAATGAAGAAGTCGAGAGTAACAGGTATCATTTGGACCACGTTGATCCTCGTGATGGCGTGCGTGGTAGCTTTGGTTGCTCATGAATATTTGGGTGGTTTGCTGTCTAAAGCGGAGTCGGAAAATGTTTTCATCACTTTGGTCAGAGAACTGTTCCCGGCATTCATCGGCGGCCTTCTGCTGTCTGCGATCCTTGCAGCTTCCATGAGTACTGCAGATTCCCAGTTGCTCGCATCTTCCTCAGCTTTTTCGGCGGATATCTATAAGAAGATGATCCGCAAGAATGCTAAAGATAAGGAAATGCTTCTGGTCGGCCGTCTGGTGGTAGTGTTGATCTCAGGTGCAGCGCTGGGCATCGCGCTCAGTCCTTGGAGCACGGGCATCATGGATCTGGTTGAGAATGCCTGGGGCGCATTCGGCGCTTCGTTCGGCCCGGTTCTTCTTCTGGCGCTGTATTGGAAACGGTTTACATATTGGGGTGCTGTCGCAGGTGTGTCTGTCGGATTTATTGTGGATGTGCTTTGGCGCATCTTCCTGTCGGAGCTGACGAACCTGTACGAGATCATTCCCGGTTTTATCTGCGGCATGATCGCGGCGGTAGTTGTGACCCTGATCGACAAAAAGCCTTCCGAAGACGTAGTTGCTTTGGTTGAAAAATCAAAGAAGCCTGTGGATTAAGATTCGTTCGAGCAGGAAAAAAGCGGCAAATGCTAATTTCCCTCTTCCTTTTTCGTTTCCCATGCGTTATAATGAGAAACGGAGTGCGCGGATCGAGGCGCACAGTATGTATACGTAAAAGTATTGGAGGTATATTCTATGTTAGTATCCGCTAAGGAAATGATGCAGAAAGCAAGAGCCGGCCACTATGCAGTAGGCCAGTTCAATATCAACAACCTGGAGTGGACGAAGTCCATCCTTCTTACCGCACAGGAGTGCCAGTCTCCGGTCATCCTCGGTGTATCTGAGGGCGCAGGTAAGTACATGACCGGTTTCAAGACCGTAGCTGCTATGGTCAAGGCTATGATCGAGGAACTTAACATCACCGTTCCGGTAGCGCTTCACCTGGACCACGGTACCTACGAAGGCTGCTATAAGTGCATCAAGGCAGGTTTCTCATCCATCATGTTCGACGGTTCGTCTCTTCCGATCGACGAGAACCTGGCGAAGACAAAGGAACTGGTTGCAGTTTGTGATCACCTGGGTCTCTCTCTCGAGGCTGAGGTCGGTTCCATCGGCGGCGAGGAAGACGGCGTGATCGGCGCAGGCGAGTGCGCAGACCCCGCAGAGTGCAAGCAGGTTGCTTCTCTCGGCGTTTCCATGCTGGCTGCAGGTATCGGTAACATCCACGGCAAATATCCAGAGAACTGGGCAGGTCTTTCTTTCGAGACATTGGCCGCTATTAAGGAAGCTGTAGGCGACATGCCGCTCGTTCTGCACGGTGGCACAGGCATCCCTGCAGATCAGGTTAAGAAAGCCATCTCCATGGGCGTAGCTAAGGTCAACGTAAACACCGAGTGCCAGTGGGCATTCCAGGAAGCTACCCGCGCTTACATCGAGGCAGGTAAGGACCTTCAGGGTAAGGGCTTCGATCCCCGTAAGCTCCTCGCTCCCGGTGCTGAGGCTATCAAGGCGACCGTTAAAGAGAAGATGGAACTGTTCGGATCCGTTGGTAAGGCAAACGACTAATTAAATAGGGCGCTTCGCCCGAGATACATAAAATGCCCCGACACTGCAAAGCAGCGTCGGGGCATTTTGCGTGCCGATGTGACAGTGGGGACGGTTCTTTTTGTCACGTTTTGGCTTTGCGCGCCACCGGGTGGGGATATTTGCGTGAGTTCCGCCCATTTCCGGGCAGGTCACTTCGCGGTGAAAAACCGGGCCGCGAACATCGCAGCCGGATTTGATGGTACCGCCTCGACTTCGGCCGTTTTCTTTATGAAAACGACCTCAGCGAGCTCAAAATCGGCCTCGGAGACCGATTTTGCCCATCATCCGTCTGCTCTGTCGCGGCGTTTTTCATCCGCTCGATCCAATGCCCGGTCATGAGCGGACATCACGCAAGCCCCGGCCCGTTGGCGCCTTACTGCTATGCGACAAAAAGAACCGTCTCCACCACACTGGTCTGCGCGTCTCGGCGCTGCGATGCAGTGCCTGTTGAAGAGACAGAGCGGGCGAAGTGGAGCGGCACGGGAGAGGAAAAAGCAAGAGGGGGTGGCGGGACCGCCGATGAACCGGGAAATAATCTTTCGTCTTGCGAGATTTGACTTTTTGTAGTAAGATGTGCATAGGACGGAGAGAAAACGTTTTCGTTAGGTCGTCTTTTGGGGGAAATGTAACAAGAGATTTAGGATGGAGCAAATGGAACAGAAGGGAAGCATGACCAAAGCCTGGAAGAGGCGTGGCCGGGAGCATATGAAGCGACACTACATGATCATGGCCATGATCGGTATCGTTGTCATTATGATCACCGGCGGTTTTTCCGAGCCCCGCGGATATACCACGATGGAGGATTTCGCGGCTTCCAAAGTGCGCCCTGAAACCGGAACGGTCAGCTGGGTCAACAGCTGGCAGCGGTTCAAAGAGACCTTCTGGACCGAGGATGGATTTAAAAATCCGCTGGATACCGATGAGGTGCTCGAAGAGCGTCGAGAGCAGCAGGGCATCAAGGATCCGGAGGGTAAAACCGAAGAACCCGAGAAGGAGCAGACCGAGTCCGAGAAGTTCTGGGAGCGTGCGTTGGGACGCACGCAGGGCGTGTTCGCGAAACTGGTCAATGGAGTGACGACCGGTTCGTTCTACATATCCCTGGCGACGGCGATCACGTCGATCGTCGGTTCACCGAACGTCGCCGGCATTCTGATGGTCGTGGCCGGTTTTGCCATCACCTTCCTGTTTTGGATGTTCGTGCGAAATGTCGCAACGGTCAGCCTGTATCGTATCCTGCTGGAAGGTCGGATGTATAAATATGTGGGACTGTCGCGTATCCTCTTCCTGATGCGCGTGAAGAAGTGGATCAAGGCATCCGTGACGATGTTGGTCTACTATGTATTGCAGACGCTGCTGTGGTTCACCATCGTCGGCGGATTTATTGCCCGATATTCGTACTATCTGGTGCCGATGATCGTCGCGGAGAACCCGGATATAGGTCCGATCCAGGCCATGAAACTGTCACGGGCCATGATGATGGGACACAAAAAAGAATGCTTCCGTATGGAGATCTCCTTCATCGGCTGGCACATTCTGTCATTTGCCGGATGGTATCTGTCCGGATTTATACATATCTACGCTTTGGGTACATTGGCCGCGACAGCGCTGAGCGCGCTGTACATCCGCCCGTACATCATGGCGACCAACTGCGAGTACTATGCGGACCGCCGTAAGGGCGCTATCGAAGATAAGATCCCGGGGACGGAGCGCCTGAACGAGACCTATCTCTACGAGCTGCCTTCGCAGGAATTGATCGAAGAGGCGTACGAAGATGTCATCGAGATCGCGCGCGAGCCGGTCGCCGAGCTTTCACTGAATGGTTTTCCGAAGTTCATGGCGGACTGGTGGGGCATCACCTTCTGGCACAGCCGTCGCGAACGCGCCTATGAAGAGTACCAGGCGCATAAGATGCGCGTGCAGCACCTGGATCATGTGGTGGCGCGCGAGGAATACCCGATCCGTCTGGGGCCTTTGCATAAAGAAAAGCCGCGAAAGTGGCTGGAAAATATATTTTATATCCGGCATTATTCGATCTGGTCGCTGACCATGCTGTTTTTCACCTACGCGTTCATCGGCTGGATCTGGGAGGTCGGAATGCATGCGGTGCAGACGGGCGAGTTCGTCAACCGCGGCGTCATGCATGGCCCCTGGTTGCCCATCTACGGAGCCGGCGCAGTCATGACTCTGGTCCTGCTCAATCGCATCCGTCCGCATCCGTTTGTGATGTTTTTTGCAACGACGGCGCTCTGCGGATCGATCGAATATGTGACCAGCTGGTACCTGGAGCAGGTGAACGGAGTGCGCTGGTGGGATTACACGGGTTATTTCCTGAACATCAACGGACGTGTCTGCGCGGAAGGCTTGCTGCTGTTCGGCATCGGCTGTACGGCGACGGTCTACCTGATCGGACCGATCCTGGATAATCTGTTTGCGCGCATCCCGTATAAGGTCATCATCCCGATCGCGCTGTCGCTGCTTCTGGCGATCAGCATTGACCAGATCTACTCACGGAAATATCCGAATTTGGGTAAAGGCATCACTTCCGGAGGCTCGGAGGCACAGGAAGATCCTGAGGCGGAAAATGATGAAGAAACTGCGAGGATCCTGTTTCATGGGACGGGAACGGATCAAAAGTACAAAATAGTGACAGATTCCCCGGGATTCGGTGAGATTTCTGTCAATAATACCTTGACACTGAAGGCCTTTTAGGTTATAACTTAAGTAGTATTCCATAAAACCATACAAGGAGGTTTTAGATCATGTTTTGTCCGAAATGTGGGGCTCAGTTGCCCGATGGTAGTGTGTTCTGTTCTGCGTGTGGCACGCAGATCGTTCAGCAGGTAAATACAGCAGCGGAGCAGGATGCTCAGCAGGCAGCTCCCGTAGCACCTGTAGTTCCGAAGGCTGCCACCGCCGGAAAGTACAATATTTTAGGTGCAGTGTTCACGGTTTTGTGCTTCTTCTGTTTGTTCCTGCCTTTCCAGGGTGAGGGAGCGGATGCTATGTTCATCGCTAAACCGGAAGGTTGGTTTATGATCCTGGTCGTTTTAGCAGCAGGTTTCTTTGTATTTACGAAGATGGACAGTTTCTTCATGCTTGCTTCCTGTGCGGCGATCTTCTTATGTTTCATTTCGTTGCTCCTGATCGCATGCGGAGCACACGGAACCGGTGTTAAGGGTGCGGATGAACTTTTAAGCTTAGCTGCTCAGTTTGGTTATTCTACGAGTGGAATAAAGGTTAAGACTGCAGGTAACGGTGTTACTTTGGCATTGACCTGCTCGATCGTTATGCTTGTATCCCCGATCATCAATCGTTTGTTCGCTAAGAGAAAGTAATACAACAAAAGAGATAAAAAGAGAGGCTGTCGCGTAGATCGCGACAGCCTCTTTTAATTATGGAGGGGGGATCGTTCTTCCCCCCCTTTATTATTTCAGGTCGTTGAAACCGACTTTTGCTGCGTAGGTCGTATGAAGCAGCTCGTGTGCCTTATGGCTGTTCGGCTCGCCGAGGAACTTCTCGTAGAGTTCCCGGATCTGGGGATTGTTGTGGGACTGACGGTGGGTCTGTCTCTGGTCCTCCAGGTAGAGAGCCTTCGCACGTTTTTCTTTGTAGGTGTCCATGATATCATCGTCCTCGTGGGGCAGGAAGAATTCACGAACGTACGGCTGGCCGCCGCCGTTGATGCATCCGCCCGGACATCCCATGATCTCGATGAAGTGATACTTTGATTTCCCTGCGCGGATGTCGTCCAGCAGG
The DNA here is from genome assembly GCA_017550425.1 of Lachnospiraceae bacterium. Taxonomy (GTDB): domain Bacteria; phylum Bacillota; class Clostridia; order Lachnospirales; family Lachnospiraceae; genus UBA1201. The sequence goes on from JAFZPG010000043.1 coordinate 36,974, forward strand.
ACCTTCGCGGACTTCATGCCGGAGGCGATGGCCACGTTGATGGTCGTTCCGTTGATATCCAAGGATGCTTCGCGGATCCCGGCTTCATGACCGCGGACGGTCGTGAAGGTGATCGGGTCAGCTTCCGTGCCGGTCATCTTGTAGTAGACGGTGCGGAGTGCCGCCTCCATAACGCCGCCGGTCACACCGAAGATCACGCCTGCGCCGGAGTAGTCGCCCATGATGTCCTGGTCCCAGCCTTCTTCGGGCAGACGCTCGAAGATGATGCCGGCACGTTTGATCATGCGGGCCAGTTCACGCGTGGTGATGACTGCATCGACATCCGGAAGGCCGTTCACCTTCAACTGCTCACGCTGGCGCTCGTACTTCTTAGCAGTACAAGGCATGACGGAGACTACGAAAATGTCTTCCGGAGCCACGCCGTGGACTTGCGCCCAGTAGGATTTGATGATGGCGCCCTGCATCTGGTGCGGGGATTTGCAGGAGGACAGGTGCGGCAGAAGGTCGCTGTAGTTGTACTCTGCGTAGTTGACCCAGCCGGGTGAACAGGAGGTGATCATGGGGAGAACACCGCCGTTCTTCAGGCGTCCGAGGAGCTCGGTGCCTTCTTCCATGATAGTCAGGTCCGCGCCGAAGTTGACGTCGTAGATGCGCTTGAAACCGAGACGACGCATGGCTGCGATCATCTTACCGGTCACAGGAGTGCCGATCGGGTAGCCGAACTCCTCGCCGAGAGCGGCGCGGACGGCGGGCGCAGCCTGCGCGATCACGACTTTTCCTTTGGCAAATGCTTCGTCGACGAGCTCGATCTCGGAGTGCTCCATCAGAGCGCCGGTCGGGCAGACCGAAACACATTGACCGCACTGGATACAAGGCGAGTCGTTGAAGCCGCGGTCTTCGGCCGGAGCCACGAAGGTGTTGAAACCGCGGTTCTCGTATCCGAGGATGCCGAGACCGTGGGCGTTCTTACAACGTTCGATACAGCGGCCGCAGAGGATACATTTGGATGTATCGCGGACCAGACCGGGCGCGAGCTGATCGATGTGTACCTCCGAGTGCACGCCGCCGAACACATCGGCGCGGGCGCCGGTGACATTGGCCACGTGAAGCAGCTCACATTTTCCGTTCTTATCGCACGCCTGGCAGAACTGGTTATGGTTGGACAGAAGGAGCTCGACGCTCATTCTTCTGGCTGTGGTCGCAGCGGGCGAAGAGATGGTGATCTCCATGCCGTCGGATACCGGGTAGACGCAGCTGGCTACGAGGCCGCGCGCGCCTTTGACTTCGACCAGGCAGACGCGGCAGGAACCCTGATTGCATTCCCCGTGGTTAAAAGAGCAGAGAGAGGGGATCTCATATCCGCATTTTCTGGCAGCCTCCAGGATCGTAAGACCTTCTTCGACCTGATGGCTGACTCCTTCGATCTTGATCGTAATAAGTGCCATGCTTTTCTTGTCCTCCTACTCTTTCGTGATAGCGACAAACTTACAGTTGCTCTTGCAGAGACCGCATTTTGCGCATTTGCTCTGATCGATCGCGAAGGATGCCAGTTTGTGGCCCTCGGCGATGTAGTCGGTGCGGGAGATGCATCCCGCCGGGCAGTTTCTCGCGCAGAGACCGCAACCGATACAAATGTCCGGATTGATCTTATACTGCATCAGACTCTTGCAGACATGCGCGGGGCAACGCTTCTCGACGATGTGGGCAATGTATTCGTCCCGGAAGTGACGCAGGGTCGAATTGACCGGGTTCGCCGCGGTCTGGCCCAGAGCACAGAGGGAATTCTTCTGAATGGTCTTACTGAGTTCCTCGAGGGTATCGAGGTCTTCCATGGTGCCCTTGCCTTCGGTGATCTTCGTCAGGATCTCCAGGATCCTCTTCGTACCGATACGGCAGGGTGAGCATTTTCCGCAGGATTCATCGCAGATGAACTCCATGTAGAATTTTGCCACGTCCACCATACAGTTATCTTCGTCCATGACGATGGCGCCGCCGGAGCCCATCATGGAGCCCTTCTGCACCAGGTTGTCGAAATCGATGGGTTCGTCCAGGAATTCCTCCGTGAGACAGCCGCCGGACGGACCGCCGGTCTGGATCGCTTTGAACTTCTTGCCGTTCGGGATGCCGCCGCCGATATCGTAGATGAGCTCGCGGAGCGTCGTTCCCATGGGAACCTCGACGAGGCCGACGTTGTTCACCTTACCGCCGAGCGCGAATACCTTCGTGCCCTTCGAGCCTTCAGTGCCGACACGGGCGAATTCCGCCGCGCCTTCGCGGAGAATGTAATGAACGCACGCCAGGGTCTCAACGTTGTTGACGATGGTGGGCTTACCCCAGAGACCTTTTACCGCCGGGAACGGAGGTCTGGGTCTGGGCATGCCGCGCTTACCCTCGATGGAGTTGAGGAGTGCGGTCTCCTCGCCGCAGACGAACGCGCCGGCGCCGAGGCGGATATTACAGTCGAAATCAAATCCGGAGCCCAGGATATTCTTGCCGAGCAGACCGGCTTCTCTTGCATTTTGGATGGCGATCTTCAGACGCGCTACCGCGATCGGGTACTCGGCCCGCACATAGAAGTAACCTTCCTTCGCGCCGATCGCGTAAGCCGCGATCATCATGCCTTCGATGACTGCGGTCGGATTGCCCTCTAAGATGGAACGATCCATGAATGCGCCGGGGTCGCCTTCGTCACCGTTGCAGACTACGTACTTCTCGTCGCCTTCGGAAGCGAGAGCGAACATCCACTTACGGCCGGCAGGGAAACCGCCGCCGCCGCGTCCGCGCAGTCCCGAGAGCAGGACGGTGTCAGCCACTTCCTTCTGGGTCATGGACAGAGCTTTCTTCAGTCCTTTAAACGCGCCGAAACCGAGTGCTTCACTCAGATCCTCGGGATTGATGACGCCGCAACCATGCAGCGCAATGCGGCGCTGCTTCTTATAGAAATTGATATCATCCTGTTTGGAGACCTTTTCGCCGGAGACCGGATCGACATAGAGCAGGCGCTCTACGACCTCGCCGCGCGCGATGTCCGAGTCGATGATCTCCTCAACATCGTCGAGGGTGACCATCCGGTAGAGGGTATCCTCGGGATAGATCTTGACAAAAGGTCCCTGCGAGCAGAAACCGAAACAACCGGCCAGATTTACGGTCGCCTTTTCGTTCAGGCCTTTTTTCGCCAGAAGTTCGGTGAATTTCGCTGCGATCTCTTTGGAGTTGCTGGACAGACAGCCGGTACCGCCGCACAGCACGATATGACGCTTATGATCGGCGCCGTTTAGTTTTTCCGCGATGTTTTTCTCGCATTCTACGCTGATCCGGTCCAGTTCTTCGATCGAAGTGATACGGTTCATGCTGTCGCCTCCTTTCTGTAGGATGCGATGATGTCTTCGACTTCCTCAACATCCACCTTCGGATATACCTTTCCGTTGATGCTTACCGCCGGCGCGATACCGCAGGCGCCGATGCAGCGGAGCGCATCGAGCGTGAAGAGCCCATCCGGGGTGGTCTGGCCGGGCGAGATCCCCAGCAGTTCCGAGAAACGGTCAATGACGATCTGCGCGCCTTTAACGTAGCAAGCGGTGCCCAGACAGCAGCCGATCACATATTTGCCCTTCGGCGTAAGAGAGAAAAATGAATAAAAGGTGACCACACCGTAGATCTCAGCAACGGAGATCCCCGTTTTTTCCGATACCAGTTCCTGAACTTCGAGCGGAATGTATCCGTATTCGTTCTGGATGTCGCTGAGTATCATCATGAGCGGTGTCTTCTCGCCTTTGTAGCGGTCACAGATCTCCCGGATCTGCGCCGCTGCTGCAGCATTCAGCTTCCCCATCGTAATACCTCCTGATTTGAGTTGTTTTCACAACCAGTTTATACTATGTATAGTATACCCGAGATGGGGCCGAATGTCCACTGTTTTATGGCAAAAACCGCCACGTATGTAGCACATTTGTTCAGTAGGTCGCGGCCGGATTCCGACGCAGAAACACAAAAAACCCGGGGCATCTCATCGAGATGCTCCCGGGCACGGGTCCTAAACAGGATCATTTTTCTTTCTTATTCTTGCGGCCTTTTTTCTCCGGAACCGGAATGGAACCGCCGCGGACACTCTTAATGTCTGTAAGGTAGATACCGCTGACAACGCCTTTGATCTCTTTCTTCACCGGAACGATGTCAAAAACCTTCGCGTCTGCGATCAATGTCATGATCTTCGGTCCGATCTTAACCTTAACGAAGGGAAGTTTCGCTTTGCGGAAACGCTTCGGCGTCTGGTCCATAACGACCTTAGGAAGATTGGCATCACACATACGCATTTTCTTTTTATCGATGACGATCATGGACATGGTCTGCGCCATCTGTTCCAACTGCTCTCTCTGCAGAGCCTGCTTCTTCTGAAGCTTGCTGCCGAGGAAGCCGAGGATGATAAGGATCACGAGGATGATTCCGAGGACGAGCAAAAGCCATCCCCACCACCGCATCGCCGGAACCATGGGATAGGCCAGGGAACGAGCGGCATACAACATACCGAAATTCATAGGAAAGCCTCCTTGTAGTAATACATCGGTAATAAGTATAGCATTTTTCCCTGCGTCTGGCAAGGGGTCCCCAAAGAAAAGTTTGTAAAGACAGACACAGGCGGAATTCTTGCATGCGTACGTTTTCTGTGATATAATAAGCGCAATTTCATGCAAAGGAGGAGACGCGATGGCGCTGATCGATATATTGCATCTGTTTCATAGTTTTTATCGTTACGACGAAAGCGGCAGCGTGTCCGGCACGAAGGCTGCGCTGAAGGATGTTACCCTCAGCATCGAGGCCGGCTCCTTTGTTGCGGTCCTGGGGCATAACGGTTCGGGAAAATCCACCCTTGCAAAGCACATCAATGCGCTCTTCCTGCCTTCGAAGGGCGATGTGAAGGTGAATGGCCGAAATACCCGCGACGCGGGCGAAGTCCTGCTGATCCGGCGGGATGCCGGCATGGTCTTCCAGAACCCGGATAACCAGATGATCGCAAATGTGGTGGAAGAAGAGGTCGCATTCGGACCGGAAAATATCGGCGTTCCCACGGAGGAGATCTGGGAGCGCGTGGGCGATGCGCTCGAGCGGGTCGGCATGACCGCGTACCGGATGCATTCGCCGGACCGCCTGTCGGGCGGGCAGAAGCAGCGTGTGGCGATCGCCGGAGTCGTGGCAATGAAGCCGCAGTGCATCATCCTCGATGAGCCGACGGCCATGCTGGATCCGATGGGGCGGCGCGAGGTGCTGCGCACGTTGCATGAACTGAATGAGAAGGAAAAGATCACGATCCTGTTGATCACACACCATATGGACGAGACCATCGACGCGGATCGGGTGATCGTCATGGATGACGGCGAGGTCGTGCTCGATGACGTTCCGAGCGTGGTGTTTTCCCACGTGGAGGAACTGCGCAACCGCGGGCTGGATGTGCCGGTCGCGACGCAGCTGGCGTATGAACTGCGGCAGAAGGGGCTCGACCTTCCGGAAGGCATTCTGTCGGAAGAGGAGTTTGTGGAAGCATATCTGAAGTTGTGCGCGGAGCATTGACCGACGGGCGGATCGATCCGCGATGTAGTCGGATCGGATAACGAAAAACGAGGTAGTTAGTATGATACAGGCAGGACTGGTTTTGGAAGGCGGAGGAATGCGGGGAGCATTTACCGCCGGAGTGACCGATTTCTTTTTGGATAAAGGTTTGATATTTTCGGATGTGTACGGCGTGTCCGCCGGAAGTTGCGTCGGCTGCAGCTATCTGTCGAAGCAGCGCCGCCGCGCGTACCGTGTCATGTCGGAATTCCTGGACGGTAAGGACTATTGCAGTTGGCGCAATGTCCGCAAGACGGGCGATATGTTCGGCGTGGATTTCTGTTATAACGTGATCCCGAACACGCTCATTCCTTATGATTATGATACGTTCGCGGAGTACGAAGGACGTTTTTATGCGGTCGTTACGAATGTGGATACCGGCGAGGCCGAATATCTGCAGGTGAAGGATATGCGCACGGAGATGAACTATGTCCGCGCGTCGAGTTCGCTCCCGATGGTGTCACGCATTGTCCGAATCAAAGGGAAACGCTATCTGGACGGCGGCATCGCCGACTCCATCCCGGTGCGAAGAGCGCTGGAGGACGGCCTGAAGAAAGTGGTCGTCGTGCTGACGCGTGAGGATGGGTATGTGAAGAAGAAAAGTTCGACATTGCCCCTCCTGAAACTGAGATATCGCCATGAACCGGCATTTGTCGAGGCGGCGAAAAAACGCCATATCGTATACAACGAGTCGCTGGAAGCGGTGCGCGCGGGCGTCGAGGCGGGGCGTGTGTTCGTGCTCCAGCCGCCCGTTCCGGTCGCGATCAAAAGGACGGAGAAAGATCTTACGAAGCTGGAGGCGCTGTATCAGCAGGGCTACGATACCGCCGAGCTTTACTACGATCAGATGATGGAATTTTTGCAGGTATAAGAGATGATCGAATTCCGTAATGTGGACTACATATATGAGCCGGAAACTCCCTACGAGATGCACGCCGTGAAGAACGTGTCGTTCACCATCGAGGCAGGGGAGTTCGTTGCGTTGCTCGGACATACGGGGTCGGGAAAATCGACCCTGATCGAGCATTTCAACGGGCTCTTGAAGCCGAGCAGCGGCTCGGTGTTGTTCCACGGGACGGATATTTTTTCGAAAGAGGTCTCGATGAAGGAGATCCGAAGCAAGATCGGCATTGTGTTCCAGTACCCGGAGCACCAGTTGTTCGAGTCGACCGTCCTGCGGGACGTGTGCTTCGGACCGAAGAATATGGGCCTGTCCGAGGCAGAGCAGAAGGAACGCGCGAAGGCGGCGCTCACGAGCGTCGGCCTGGACGAAAGTTACTACGAGATGTCGCCGTTCGAGCTTTCCGGCGGAGAGAAGCGGCGCGCGGCCATCGCCGGCGTGCTGGCCATGGAGCCGGAGGCGCTGATCCTGGACGAACCGAGCGCGGGTTTAGACCCGCGCGGTCGTGACGAGATCCTGGGATTGATCCGCAAACTGTGGCAGGAGCGCGGCCTGACGGTCGTTCTGGTGTCGCACAGCATGGACGAGGCGGCGCGGTATGCACAGCGCGTGATCGTGATGCACGAGGGCGTCAAAAAGTTCGACGGACCGACGCGCGAGGTGTTCACGCATGCGCAGGAACTTACGGAGATCGGCCTGGGCGTGCCGTCGACGGTGCGCATTTTTTCGATGCTGCGTGCGCGGGGAGAGGCATTTCCCGAAGGAATCGACGAACTGTCGGTCGAGGGAGCGGCCCAGGCGCTGCTGACGCACGTATTGCATAAGGAGGGCGGCCATGTTTAAAGACATCACCCTCGGGCAATACTACCCCGGCGAGTCGGTCATTCACAAACTGGACCCGAGAACGAAGCTTTCGGGCACCATGCTGTTTCTGATCGCGCTGTTTATCAATGACAAATTCATAGGGCTGGGCCTGGCGTTTCTGTTCCTGATCACGATGATCCGGATCTCCGGCGTCCCGCTTAAGTTTATTACACGCGGACTGAAGGGAATCTTCCTGATCGTGTTGATAACGGTCCTGTTTTCCGTGTTCTATGTGGATACAGGCACGCTTTTGGTCGAATTTTGGATCTTTAAGATCTATTCGGGGGGCTTGAGCAATGCGGCGTTCATCGCGTTGCGCATCATGCTTCTGGTGATCGGTTCTTCGCTGATGACGCTGACCACTACGCCGACCCGTCTGACGGACGGCCTGGAGAAAGGCCTCCGTTTTTTGAACGTGATCCATTTCCCGGTGCACGCGCTCGCCATGATCATGTCGATCGCTTTGCGTTTCATTCCGATTCTGACACAGGAGATGAATAAGATCATGAAGGCGCAGATGGCGCGCGGCGCGGATTTTGAGAAGCGCGGCTTTTTGCGCAGGATCCGCGGCTATGTGCCGCTGCTGGTCCCGCTGATCATCTCGGCGTTCCGCCGGGCGGCGGACCTCTCGCAGGCCATGGACGCGCGTTGTTACCACGGCGGAAAGGGCCGCACGAAGATGAAGCCGCTGCGCTATGCGCGCCGGGATCTCGTGGGCTACCTGATCCTGTTTTCCTTCCTCGCGGCGACCATCGCGATCCGGATCCTGCCGTACGGATATTAAAAATCTTGCGGGAAATGCCAAAAACACAAAAAGTCCTATGACTTTCGCAAAAAAACTTGCAAAAGTCATAGGACTTTTGCTATAATACTTGCAAAAGTGGCATGACTTTGTAGGAGGGCTATCTATGTACAGAGATATTTTGAAAGATTTGATACATTGGAAGACCAAGGCGAACCGGAAGCCGTTGCTTCTGACCGGAGTCCGGCAATGCGGGAAGACATATATCGTTGAGAAATTTGCGCGGGAGAACTTTCGCAGTTTTGTATATGTTAATTTTGAGAGCTCGGACCAAATTCCCGGGATCTTTGAGTATGATTTTGATGTAGATCGGATCCTGAAGGAATTGGAGTTTCATTACAATACAAAGATCATCCCCGGGGAAACTCTGGTATTTTTTGATGAGATCCAGGTATGCCCTCGCGCTATCACGTCATTAAAATACTTTTGTGAAAATCGGAAGGAATTGCATTTGATCTGCGCGGGATCTTTGCTGGGTGTTGCCGTAAAGCGTGACCGTGTATCATTTCCCGTGGGAAAAGTCAATCGCCTCCGACTGTATCCGATGAGTTTTAAGGAATTTGTTTTGGCAAATGAACGGGAGGATCTGATCGAGGTTTTCAAAGATTGGCCGACAGATAGAGCGATCCCTGACCTCTATGCGACTCCGATGAAAAAACTGCTGAAGGAATATTTTATCGTGGGAGGAATGCCGGAAGCAGTGAAAACGTGGATTCGGACACATGACATTAACGAGGTAGAAGAGATCCAAAAGGAGATCTTAAGCGATTATGCGGACGATTTTTCGAAACATGCTCCGGCAGGTGATGTGCCAAAGATCCGATGGATCTGGGACTCTGTACCTGTTCAACTTGCAAAAGAGAATAATAAATTTGTATTCTCACATGTGAAAGAAGGAAAAAGGTCAGTCGAACTGGAAGATGCACTTCAATGGCTGGCGGACTCCGGACTTATTTCACGCTCGGAACTGGTGGAAAAGCCCGAATTACCATTGCCCGGATTTGCAGATAAAACTGCATTTAAGGTTTACATGTCCGATATCGGATTGCTGCGGATGAGGTCGGGAGTATCGGCGAAGACCATATTGGAAGAGTCAGAACAGTACAAGAGATTTAAAGGCGCTTTTGCAGAGAATTATGTTCTGAACGAATTGCTGACGCTCGGGAAGGAGCCATACTACTGGAGGTCCGGAAATACGGCGGAGGTCGATTTTATTTTTGAAGATATGGAGCAGATCATCCCTGTGGAAGTGAAAGCAGCGGACAATACGCAGGCCAAAAGCTTTCGATCCTACTGCAAGAAATATGAACCGAAGGTAGGCTTTAAGATCTCACAAAAGAATATCGCGGAAAATGTTTGCGAGAAAACGAGGATGATCAGTTTGCCTCTGTATCTGGGGTGGAATATGGACCATTATATAGAGAAAGCCGGAGGACAGTTATGAAGAGGGTACGACTTTGGGTTTCGTATGACGGAACGGAATACAGCGGGTGGCAGATCCAGCCCGGCGTGCCCACGATCGAGGGCGCGCTGGATGATGCGATCTTTGCGCTCATCGGCGAGAAGATCCATGTGATCGGAGCGAGCCGCACGGACGCGGGCGTGCACGGCCTGTGCAACGTGGCAGTCTTCGACACGGAGCATCCCATGCCCGCCGACCGCTATGCATTTGCCCTGAATTCCTTTCTACCGGACGACATCGTCGTGTTTGCTTCGGACGAAGTTGCGCCGGACTGGCATCCGCGTCATGTGGACGGCACCCGAAAGACCTATGAATACCGCATTACCCGCACCCGCCACGAAAACCCGCTGACGTCGCGCTACAGCGCGCACTACTACGGGCCGCTTAACGTGGAGCAGATGCGCCGCGCGGCCGCCCTCCTGTGCGGCACGCACGATTATACTTCGTTCTGCGCGGCCGCCACGCAGGTCACCGACCGCGTGCGCACCGTTTACGAGATCACCGTGGAGACGCCGAATGACGCCGAGATGGTCTTTCATGTGACGGGCACGGGGTTCCTGTACAACATGGTCCGCATCCTGGTCGGGACACTGCTTTGCGTGGGCAGGGGCGAAATGACGCCGGAGCAGATGCCGGAGATCCTTGCGGCCTGCGACCGCACGAAGGCCGGAACCACCGCGCCGGCGAAAGGATTGACCCTGTATAAGATCGAGTATCCGGAAGGATAAAAAAACTATAGACAACTTGACAGGAAGTGGCTATAATGTATATCGGGCGAAGATTTGGGTTTACCGAATCTGCCCCAAAGAGAGTGGTGAAGATCATGTCACAGAAGACGGAAAAAGAGAGCAAACGACAGGTCGTAAAGGCCTGGACCATGGTGCTTCAACTGGGATTGATCGTCATTGCAAATGTCGCGGTCTTCGTGATCATCGGTATGCTTCTGGATCACTTTTTCAACTGGTCTGTCACGGTATGGATGGTGTTCGTCGGACTGATCTGCGGCCTGGCACAGATGTTCCGCCAGGCATATACGCTGGTCGGAAAGAACGATGAAAACAATCTGGCCGGCATCTATGAGCGGCTGGAGCGTGAGAAGAGAAGCGGCATAGTCGACGATGACGACGAAGACGATGAGGACGAATATGTCAAAGCAGACCCGGGAAGTTTTAAGTGAGACTCTGACGGCCCTTGGCATCATACTGGGGATAGCCCTGGTGGTGTCAGGCTTTTTCTATGGAGGTTTTCTCGCGATCTCATGGGATAAGGCACGCTTTTGTCTGGGCCTTCTGCTGGCCGGCGCCTACGATGCGTTCTACATGATCCATCTGGCGCACACCATGGAGCGAGCCATGGATCTGGACGCAAAGGGAGCATCCTCCTATGCGGTGCGCGGGTTTTCCATCCGCATCGCCGTCCTGGTCATTCTGGTCCTGATCTGCTATTTTACGGGCGTGGCCGATGTTCTGGCCGTGGCCCTGGGCGTCTTGATGTTGAAGATCGCCCTCTATCTGCGCCCGGTGATCCACCGCATCCGTTGCGGTAAAGAGCCGGACTATGACGAGTCGCTCGCCCACCTTCGGATCGAGGATCCGGACGATGAGGACGAAGACGATGAAGAAGATATAATCGCTTCCGATACGGAAGCTGACCATAATTCGGAAGAAAGGGGATAAAGCTTTGGGTTACGTACTTGCGGGTGATGATGCGGAATTCATGATAAAATTCCTGGAAGATCACACCTTCTTCGGCTCGGTCGTTCATTTTACGACGACACATGTTGCCATGCTGATCGTAACGCTGACGGTGCTCGTGCTCGCCATTTGCGCGAATATCGCGATCCGCCGTGAACTGAAGCGCCAGAAGGCAGGAATTTTCCGGAAACCGGGAGCGTTTCTGAACATAATCGAGCTGGTCGTGGAGTTTCTGGATAATATGGTCTCGACCAACATGGGAAAACATGCGAAGACCTATCGGAACTACATATTGTCGATCTTCATATTCGTTATCCTGTGCAACATCTCCGGCATCTTCGGACTGCGCGCCCCTACGGCGGATTACGGCGTGACGCTGTGCCTGGGTCTCCTGACCTTCATCCTGATCCATGCGAGCGGCATCCGCAAAAACAAACTGGGCCACTTCGGCGCCCTGTTTCAGCCCATTTTCCTTTTGTTCCCGATCAACCTGATCAGCGAATTCGCGACGCCCATGTCGCTGTCGTTGCGTCTCTTCGGTAACATCATGGCGGGCACCGTTATGATGGGCCTGTGGTACGGCCTCATGCCGATCTTCGCGAAGATCGGTATCCCCGCATTTTTGCACATGTATCTGGACCTGTTCTCAGGCGTGATCCAGACCTACGTATTCTGTATGCTTTCCATGACCTTCATCGAGGATAAGATCCACGACGAAGATTAAAGCAGGTTTCGATCGAGAAGGACCGGAAGAACCGCAAACCGTCTCGTACAACATATCAGTATTAATAAATTCAGGAGGAATTTACAATGAACATCAGTGGACACGATTTTATCATGGGTATGTCGGCCATCGGAGCGGGTATCGCAATGATCTCCGGTCTCGGTACCGGTATCGGACAGGGTGGTGCCGCAGGCGCCGCAGCTGCAGCCGTAGGACGTAATCCGGGCGCAAAGAGCGCAGTTACATCCACCATGCTTTTGGGCCAGGCGGTAGCCGAGACCACAGGTCTCTACGGCTTCGCGGTAGCCATCATTCTTTTGTTCGTAAAACCTTTAGGCTAAATCGGAGGCATAAATGGTACAGCAGTTACTTACGCTCGCTCGTATGACCGTCGATACCGGTGTCGAAGCAACCACAGCGGCCGAAGAGACCACGCGGTTGTTCGGACTGGATATGCAGCTCATCCACGACACGCTGATCATGGCGATCAATGTATTCCTGATCTTTTTCATTCTCTCATATCTCGTTTTCAATCCGGCGCGAAAGATGCTTTCGGGCCGGCGTGAGAAGGTGGAGGCAGATATTCTGGCCGCCGAGAAGGATAAGAAGGATGCGGACGCACTGAAAAAAGAATATGAAGCGCGGATCGAGAAGGCCGACGAAGAAGCGGAAGACATCCTGAGTAAGGCACGTTCGAAGGCTTTGAAGAACGAGGCGGATATCATCGCCGAGGCGAAAGAAGAAGCGGCCAGACTCATGGAGCGCGCAGATACCGAGATCGAGCGCGAGCGCAGAAAAGCCTTAGAGGGCATGAAGCAGGAGATCATCGACATCGCAGGCGCCATGGCGACGAAGGCGGTCGGTGAGAAGATGGACGTCGAGATCCAGGAACAGCTCCTTGATGAGACCCTGAAGGAAATGGGAGAGGACACATGGCAAAATTAGTTGCAAATGTCTACGGAGACGCCCTGTTTTCCATCGGAAAAGAAAATGATACTCTGGACACTCTTTATAAAGAAGTCCTTGCGGTGAAGACGGCGTTTGACGAAACACCGCAACTGATGGATCTTCTGGTATCCCCGAATTTGAACAGTGAGCAGAAGCAGGCGCTTCTGGCCCGGACGTTTCAGGGGAGAGTCAGCTCCGACATGTTGGGCTTTCTTTCGATCGTCCTGAAGAAATCCAGGCAGGAGTATCTGGATGATATGTTCACCTATTTCATCTCCGCTTATAAGGAGGAGAGGAAGATCGGCGTCGTATCGGTCACAACTCCGTTTGCGCTCAGCGCGCCCCAAAAGTATGAAATTCAAGAGAAACTACTGCAGACCACAGGCTATAAGACGTTGGAGATCGACTACAAAGTCGACGAAAGCCTGATCGGCGGCATGGTGATCCGCATCAAGGACCGCGTCGTCGACAGTAGCATCAAGACCCGGCTGAAAGAGCTGGAGAAGAGCCTGCGCAGTCTGCAGATCGGCGAATAATACAGGAAGGTGGTTATACCACATGAAATTAAGACCCGAAGAGATCAGTTCTGTAATTAAAGAACAAATAGCCCGTTTTTCCACGGTGATGGAAGTGTCGGACGTGGGAACGGTAATTCAGGTTGCCGACGGCATTGCCCGCGTGCACGGTCTGGAGAAGGCCATGCAAGGCGAGCTTTTGGAGTTCCCCAACGAGGTTTACGGCATGGTCCTGAACCTGGAAGAGGATAACGTCGGCGTCGTTATGATGGGTGACACCGGAAACATCCGCGAGGGCGACATGGTCAAAACGACCGGTCGCGTCGTAGAGGTCCCGGTCGGCGATGCCATGCGCGGACGCGTGGTCAATGCGCTCGGCCAGCCGATCGACGGCAAGGGTCCCATCCTTACCAAAACCTATCGTAAGATCGAGCGTGTGGCGCCCGGCGTTATCACGCGTAAGTCCGTAAGCGTTCCGCTTCAGACCGGTATCAAAGCGATCGACACCATGGTGCCCATCGGCCGTGGTCAGCGTGAGCTGATCATCGGCGACCGCCAGACCGGTAAGACGGCGATCGCGATCGATACGATCATTAACCAGAAGGGACAGAATGTAAAATGTATCTATGTTGCGATCGGACAGAAAGCTTCCACGGTTGCTTCGATAGTCAAAACACTCGAAGAGTACGGTGCCATGGCTTATACGACAGTCGTAGCATCAACGGCCAGTGAAATGGCACCTCTTCAGTATATAGCTCCGTA
>JAFZPG010000044.1 GCA_017550425.1 Lachnospiraceae bacterium
CGGCGTCGGAATGCAGGGTTACATCGGCGGCTACGGCACACAGGCCGGATGCATGAACGCCGGCGATATCGAAAATATCCGTCTGGCGATCGTTAAGTATGCAGAACTCGGTGTTGAAGTTCACATGACGGAAGTTTCCGTCCGCAACTACGAAGGTGACGATCTGACCGTCGAGAAGCATGCACGCTTCTACGCCGACCTGTTCGAAATGCTGAAAAAGATCAACAGCGAAGACGAACTTCTCAGCGCCCACGGTCTGTTCACAAACTTCACTTCCTGGGGTCTGTGCGACAACCCGAAGTTGCCGAAGAACAACTACTCCTATAAGATGAACGGCCCGTACTGCGGTCTCTTCAACGAGAAGTACGAGAAAAAGAACTCTTTCTACTACGTGTATAACGTTCTGCAGAACGATTGATCTGCAGTTTCCGATCATAAAAACCGGGGACGTCCCACAGGACGCCCCCGGTTTGTCTATGCTTCTTTTCAGATCACAATTCGTATTACTTCGTATATCCGAACGCGAAGATGGTGAATTCTTTTTCAGCATCGCCTTCCGCCATTCTCACTTCGATGGTGTGGTCGGCCGCAGTCTCTTCATCGAGGATGATCGCCAGCCACGGGTTGTTCCAGCCGCCGGGGCTGAAACTCTCCACCCGCGCTACATTGGCCTTTTGGTTGAAGGAGGGGGAAATGAGCGGCTTCACGGGCTCGCCATCCACCAGGACTTCTACGGCTCCCGCCAGGTCCTTCGCACTGCTGCGCTTATACGCCATGATCAGGCTCTTGCAATTCAAACTCATGGTAAAGGACTCGCTGCCGCCGTCCTTCGCATGCATCCAGTTATCGCCGAGTTTTTCACGTTTACTCTCGAACTGGAACACGCCGCTCGTCTTATCCTTCTGCGTGAAGGAACCGGGATTGATCACGATCGCGGGATCGTTGATCGTCGTATCGATCATGGTCATGTTCTCGAACGAATTACCGATGACAGTATCCTGGGGCATGGTGTAGGAAGCGTCCGTCTCTGCCTCCGCAACGCGGTCGAAATAGTAGGTGATGCAGTCGCTCATGATCTGATGGCCGTAGTCCATGGGATGGTAGCCGTCACGCGCGAAAAACTCGCGGTTGGTGATGTTACCCGCATGGATCTGCGGGATCACGGCGTTCTTGATGCTGATCATGGGCAGATCGTAATGCTTACCCAGCGGCATCAGGCGCTCCTGCAGGTTGAATTCGGACTCGAAAACCGCGAACAGAAGGACCACAACGGGCTCGTTCGGGGCGTTCAGTGCCTGGCGGATCATGCTCTCATAGCACTCGCCGAAGGTCGGGTCGTCGCCGTCATTGACCGCGAACTCGATGAAAATGATGTCCGGATAGGTGACCGGCGTCGTATAGCCGCTCGTCAGCATATCACGGTCATAGCGGATAATGCCGAGCGTCGACGGTGTGCCGGAGAAGCCTGCATTCAGGAAATGCACGTTCTCGCCGGTGCCGTAGTTATCGGCGAAATACTGATAGGAAAGACGTGCGTACGTCTTCGGCTGGCTGGTCGCGAGCGCTCCCTCTGTGATGGAGCCGCCGATGTAGGCGATGGTGACGTCCTCACCGTTTTTCGCCTTCTCCATGACCTTCTTCATGCGTGCGGTGTTGCCGGTCTGTATAAACGAGTCGGCGATCATTTTATCATAAAAATCCATTTCTGCCTCCGTTGTTTTCTCTTCTGCCATGGTTGTCGGTGCCGCGGTCGTAGGTGCCGTCGTCGGCGCCTCCGTGGTCGCCTCCGTGGCCGGCGCTTCGGTCGTGACTGCTACCGATGTTTCCGGCGCCGTGGTCTGCTCCGTTGTTGCTTCTGCGGATGTTGTCGCTTCCGCGCTTGCCGCTGCTGTCGTCTTTGCGTCATCTTCTTTTGCACACGCGCCAAACGACATCAGTGCGGCCAATGTCCCGCATAGGAGGCTCCGCCTCCATCTGCCTTTTCTCATGATAATTCCTCCGTTTTCTCTACTATAGGTACGGTTTCCGTTCCGCACCCGAACGAAGGTATTATACCACATTTGCCACAAAATGAAAAGAAACAGTAAGTGCCCCCGCCCGGGTCCACTTACTGTTCCATATTCACTCGTAGTCCGCTTTCTTTTGTCCTGACGGACTGAACAATATTTTGTAAGGGTCTCGGCCTAACTGTATATCGCGCAGCATATCGACCTTTTTCTCATAGGCCCATGTGATAATCTTGATCCGACCCTCAGACTGTTCCGGATCTTTCTCATATAACTCCCTTACCCATTCCGGCGAAGGCAGTTTGCTGATATCAAGTAAAGATTTATCCTGTACATACGAAAGCATCTTCTTTTCAGTATCGGCAAAACTGTTGGTTGAAACCTTGAGAAGATCCGACATCTGTGACGGCATATCAGCTCCTACAAATAAGGATCTCCCACTATCGTATATAGGAGCCATACGAAGCAGTTTGAGAGTTTCTGTATCGCGAAGAAACCCTATATTGTTTCCATGTCTGTCATTACCGCTTAAAAGAAAATCTCCAAGAAGCATCATATCAAGGTCGCGCTGAAGTTCTTCTCGATTCGATCCATGCTGCACAGCAACATCCATCATATGCTGATAATACGATATTTGATTTTGCTTTTTTTGCGATGTGATCAGATCATAAGCCGTTACCAATTCCTGCGCCGGCGAGGTAAAGTCTTTGCAAACACATCCAAATTGATATTCAACGTCTTTAATATGAACCAGTTCGTAAGAAACATAGTTATCATAGCCTTGTCGTCGATATAATTCCGAAGCAAGCACTTCATTCAAACTCTCACTGGAACGTGCCGAACTGTTACCCTTGATCAACACTCTGTCCCCATTACGGATGGTCCAGGTCTTTTCTACGTCGCCCTGCAACGAACTATTTGCCGAATAAGCAGGCATATTCCGTTCATCCCCGTCTTGTGGATAGGAAAAGTAGTCAGTTCGAAAGTCATTTTCATACAAATTGATATTCGTCCAGGAGAGGTTTGAATCCGCAGGTTTTATCCAGTACGTATCCGAGAGGCTGAGTCCGAGATTTTTGACCAGATAGTCTTCCGGGCCATCAAACCCGCGCTCCATCATGAACTGTTGAATACCATGTCGAGATAAAGGTACAGCCCTCTCTTTCCACCACCTGACCAGCCCATTGGTTTCAGTCTGATGCCGCAACGGAAGAAGATCCCGGTTGTAAATGTGAGTGCTTACATCCCTCATCTGACCGGAACTGTCTATATTGACTACAATGACAGGGTCATTCCTGTGCATTAAAACATAAATCATTTATCTCCTCCATCTTCTTCTGAACCATATGGTCACGATACTTCCAGAACGCGATATCGTCGATACTGAAGGTTGTGACAGGATTTACCTTACAAAGATACTCGCGGCCCTCCCCTACAATATCAATATAATAACTTTTGTTCCGCACAACAACGGCATAACCCCCATCTCCGTCTGCCCGGGTGAGACTATCCGCCGATAACATCTGCCTAAGCTCATCCAAAGAAATCTTCAATTCATCAGCCAAAGCGCAGATCATACCAAAGGCTGCCCGATCGGCATCTGTTTTTTGGTTGACGAGATCATTAAGTGTACTATATGGGATATGGGCATTCATGGCAATCTGGCGGATCGATACTTTTCTTAGCTTGCAATATTCTTTCAACAGCATAACAACGCCCCCTTCGGCATCATTATACCGCTATAGCGGTAATATGTCAATGATTTATTCGCTCACTGCAGTTTGATCTGCTCCCAATCGATGGTGGTCTCGACGCCGGTCATGCAGGCGAGGGCCGCCATGCCGTGGACGGAGGACCAGATCTTGATCAGGCCGACCTCCTGCTCCGCGGGGGGCAATGCCGCGCCGCTCTCCGCCAGATACTGACGAAACACCGCTTTCAGAAGCTTAAACGGCGGATAATCCTCCTCGTGTTCTTCGTCCATCGTAAGGTGCGCGACGAGCTTCTGCTTCCCGAACAGGAAGGTGAAATAGTCCGGCTTGTGGCAGAAGAACGAAATGTAGGCCCGGCCCATGGCCAGGATCTTCTGCTCCGCGCTCGCCGCCGAGGCGATGGCCCGCTGAAGCTGCGCGGTAAACTGCTCGTTCACGCTATTTTGCATGGCAGCCAGGAGCTCCTCTTTATCTTTAAAATGCGCGTACGGCGCCGCGTGCGATACCTCGCAGGTCGCCGCGACCTTCCGCAGCGAGAGCTGCTCCTCACCCTGTTCGTTGATGATGCGGATGCCCGCCTCGATCAGCGCCTGCCGCAGGTTTCCGTGAT
Organism: Lachnospiraceae bacterium; assembly: GCA_017550425.1. Lineage (GTDB taxonomy): Bacteria > Bacillota > Clostridia > Lachnospirales > Lachnospiraceae > UBA1201. Next base: position 4,329 of record JAFZPG010000044.1, read on the forward strand.
GATATGTATCACTCATGTCGTTCTCCTCACTCTCCACACTTCTCTTTCACCTGACGCAGGAATTCGCAGGTCACCTGCGGGTTTTCCCACAACGGGCTGTGCGCCGCATCCGGCACCTTGAGGAAACCCTTATCCGGCGCGTTCAGCATTTCACAATACTCTTCTACCAACTCCCACGGGCAATTATAGTCCTTCTCGCCGCTGATGAAATAGGCCGGGACCTTAAGTTCCTGCAAACTCTCCCGATAGTCGAAATCCTTCAACTCTTCGTTCAACGGCGTTGTGCGATACATCTTCATGCCGCGTATATAGTTGATCTTCTCCGAAACCGTGTAGCAACTGCAGGTAATGATGGGCCAGACGATGCCGGAAAACTCCGTTTTATCCAGGATCGTTCCGCCGCCGGCGTCATGCACCAGAACCACGAAATCGTACCAGTTTTTGCAGCGGACCTTACCGTCCTCCAGGTGCTCCACCGCTTGGTCCAAGGTCTTCAGAGAACCCTTCGCGCCTTTCTCTTCAAAAGTCGCTTTCATAAAATCATACATGAGCGTGTCGCGGTCCTCAGAGTCCGTCACGACCTGCGCCATGCCGATGTAGGCGTAATAGTCCTCCGGATGCTGCTGCGCCGCCCGCAACGCGATATGCGAACCGCCGGAGAAGCCCATGATGTAGATCTTCTCCTTCCCGAAGCGCTCCTTCAGGTAGTCCGTCACGAACTTCGTGTCCGCCAGCAGGTTCTCCAGCGTGATGCTGTCCACGTCCGCGTCGCCACTGTAGGCAATGCCCATCCACCGGTAGTCCCAGTACACGACCGTGAAATCCTCCTCCAGCCGCATATCTTTATACTTATCGGTAAATACGTAGTCGTCGGTTCCCGGCCCGCTGGACACCAGCAGAAGCACCGGGTTCGCCTGATCCACGCTGTTGATGAAGAAACCATTCGGCGCCCCGTTCACGTCCATCACGAATTTCTCCGAGAGGCTGTTCTCCCCCGTGTAGGTCCGAATCTTACCGGAACTCATGAAGATCCACACGACCAGCAAGATCAGGAGCAGCGACACCGCCACGATTATTATCCATTTGATCATCTTTAAAGCCCTTTTCATATCAATCTCCCGTTATGCATTGAGGCAGTGCATCTTTACACTGTCAACATCAGTATAGCATACTATCTTTACACTGTCAAGATATAGATATACACAAGTAGGGCTAAAACCAATTATCCTAGCTTCCGCCCTGCTTTTGTGCAAGAAGCAACAAGAAATTCAAAAACGTCTCTGGACACAAACGTTGTTGCGAGCATAGCTGCGCTAAGATCCGATAAATCGCACTAAATGCCCGTGATCCAAATGGATCTCCTCCTTTGCCAGCCCCTCCAGATCGGAAAGGATGTGTGTCGATAGCAAGACGATCCGCCCTGTTGAGTTCGTTCGGATCAGTTCCTGCAAGTTCACGCGTTCGTCCGGATCCACTCCTGCCGTTGGTTCGTCCAGTAATAGCAGCTTCGGATTCCCCAAGAGCGCCTGCGCAAACAAAAGCCTCTGCTTCATTCCGCCGGACAGCGTTCCGATCCGCACATTCTTTTTATCCGACAAATGTACCTCTTCCAACAACGCATCGATCTGACGTCGACGTTCTTTCGCAGAGAATCCCTTCATGGCGCCGAAATAATCCAAAAACTGCACGCATGTCTGAGTATCATAGATGCTTTGCTGCTGCGGCATGTACCCCAAAAGTTGTTTGTAAGACGCGCTGCGCGTTGATACCTCCTTGCCGTCCCACAAGATCTGACCAGTATCTGCCTGAAGGTATCCGGTCAATATCTGCATCAGTGTCGATTTTCCTGCTCCATTCTGACCAGTCAGCCCGTAAATGCCCTCCGAAAGTTCCAGCGAAATATCAACCAGCGCATGCAAGGCATTTTTATGTTTCATGGTTGGATAATACTTGTTGATATTTTTCAATTCCAGCTTCATCCGTTATTTCCCTCCAAGTCGCAGCCATTTACGCAGACAGATCTCACCGAACGTCCAGACGGCAGCAAAAATCGGTAACGCATAGACACTGCTATACTGTGTACCAAACAGAAGACCATCTCCAAAAACCAAAAAACGGTTCCAGAAAAACTTCCGAATGAAAGTCATTCCGGTCAAATCGATCACCAGCGGAAACAATGTCAGCATCACACCGACGATCTGCGCCACCGTGACCTCCCGAATGAACAGAGATACCAAAAGACAGATGCGCAAGATCAATACCATCAAAAGTGACTTCCATACGACCTCAATAGCCAATGCCACCCCCATGGATAGAGAAAGCTTCGTTCCGAACGCATGGAACGACTGCATTACATATCCCAACCCGGACAGACTGTATTTACAGTGTAGCGAAAACAACCAGATAGCAAGAAGAACGATCGAAAACAGAAAAACACACAGTTCCATAAAGCGGATGCGGGCATGCATGCTTCTAAGTGCCTGTGGCGTTGAGCAGACTAGGCGATGCGTGTCATGCTCGATCTCTTGGGGGAATACCGTCATACAGGCAAACGAGATAAAAATGCCGATCCACAGAGCGATCAGGATCCTCTCGCTACGCCCCGGATCCTCAAACAATTGATCCGCCAGCGGCTTCACCTCGTATTTTGCTACAATGTTCTGAGTCTCATGCAGTGTCCGGATTCGTTCCGATTGTTCCTCCAGTTCCAAGATGATCGGTTCCACCGCCAGCTGCTGTACGATATACTGCTGCTCAATATCGAATAATGACTGAGAGATCCCGTTTTCAGACGCAAGAGCCTGCAGTTGATCCAGCCGCGTCCGCAGATCAACAAACGACTGTTTTTTCTCTACGATCCATTCACGCGCTCCCTCCTCATCCTTCTCATTCAGTATTTTTACAAACGTCTTGTAATACAGTGTTTTCTCATCCCGAACCTCCTTGAAATCCGACAGATGGATAAAAGCTGCCGTAAGAAGCACCAAGATCAAAAGGAAGCCGCTATGAAGACCAAAGCGCAGCCACTCATTGGCCCGAGAACCGAACGGATAACTGAAAAAACTCAAAATCGAACGCTGCGTGTTCCGACCGTTTTTCACTCCTACATGATACAAACGAAAAAGGACCGTCCAAATAACGGCAATATGGATTACGATCGACAGAAGCGGCAGTTCAAACCCGGCCAGATACCAGATATTGCCGCCATTTTGCAGTAAAATATAACTTCGGTAGTTCGTCATGAAGTATGAAAAATCCCACATCCACATCAGGCTCATGTCACTAAACAGCACCCAACTGACATGCGACGGAATCATCGATATCAAAAACTCCACCCCAACCGCGCAAAGCATAAGGAACCCGCACACCATCTGACTGACCGGAAGCGAGCCGATCAATGCGATCGCAGAGACCGCCACTGCCAGGCACAGCATTTTCCATAGCACCTGCACGGCAAATGCCATTCCGATACTCATCGCATAGGGCATCTGCATAAAGCCACGCAGGTTCTGCATCTGCGCACTCGGATCGGCTACCGGATACAGCCGGCTCAGGATCAGGAATTTTCCTCCAAACAGGATCAGAAACCAAAACATCAGGATCACAATACCGGCGCCGACCTTACGCACTGCCAGAAGCGAACCACCGCGCCGTGTTGAAAACAGAAGCGGCATGATTTTCTTCTCGCGTTCCAAGATGATCAGGTGATAGATCGTAAGGTATGCCAGAATCAGAATGATAAAATCACTGATATCCGTCCGAAACATCTTCTCCCAGAAGATATAGTTTCCGGCTGAAAGAGCCACATCCGGCATAGCCTCGTATTTTTCGCGTGTTATGCGGCTGCGCAGAACTGCAGCCGGTGAAAGCGCCATACGCTCCTGGCCTTTGAGAGATAATATAATATCGGCTTTCTGCTGCCGGTAGTCCTTAATCAGGTTTATATAGCTTTTTATATTACTGAAAAGCATATACTCCTCGAAAAAGGTATCCGTATAACGGTAGGACACCGTACCTCCCATGGAACCGCTAAACAATTCCGAGGAAAACGATGATAGTTTCGCGAGTGCCTGATCCAGTCGGGTTTCACTCCGGTCCGAATCTTCTGTCATGGAAAAAATATCCTCTAGGCACCGGGAAAAAACCAGGTCCGAATTGTTCCCTCTTATCTCCTGATACCCTAAAAGCAGCCAGCAGAACAGGCATGCCACAACGCAGGTCATCCAATATTTTTTCCTTAGAAAACACATTCGGATATTTTGTACCATAGGAACTCCTTATACAAAACCAACCGGTTTTATGTTTCATTCATCGTTTGCGGTTATCTTGTCGTTGATGTATTGCAGCACTTTGTCGATTCCCGCTTCAGAAAGCTTTTGGTTCATCTCCTCCAGCGTAAGCCTCACGTTCTCATATTCGCCGCGCATTAGCCCGAACATGTAGTCGCCGATCACATCATTGCATGCGGTGATCTCTTCCGTATAAGGCCGCAGGTCCAGATAAAGGCCGGTAAACGGAGATGTTTTAATCGTCCGATAACACTCCCGGTAATATCCTTCCTTATCCGCTTCAAACCAAAGCGGATCCGCTATCAGATAGTTTGGAAAGTACTGCACATGGAGCATAAAGGTCGGACTGGTCACCCGCCCGTCCTGGTAAGTGCGCTGTCCCATCGAGCCATGAATCAGATAATTACTCAGTTCGGCATCCGTCATGACATACTCCAAGACCTTAAGTGCTTTTTCAGCCTTATGCGATTTCGCGCAAACGCCGGTGAGCGAATTCATCGACGTAGGAAGATACGTAACAGCCAAAGGAACCGCTTTTACCTCTTTTGTTTTACGATAAAGGGGCCGGATCATATCTGCCAATGCATCCTTCGGCGATCCTTCCGTATCCTCCGAAAGAAAGATAAGAAAATCTCCCTTTCGGTTATTTGTAGTTGTCATATACCCTTTTTGTGTATACTCTCGCACCATTTCAAAGCGTTTTCGAGCCAAATCCGTAGCAAATAAGTTTTCTGCTTTAGCGTTTGGTGTATCAAACGTTACGATAGCCTGACTGGTTATGTTACGAGGTTCTTCCAAAAAATCTGCTTCCGGGAGGAAAACAGACATGGGAATCCCCCCCATTTCCTGTACTACCAGAAGATCCACATCCTCAGACTTTTTGGATGCCGCCGCCAGGATCGGCTCCAGATCTTCGATGGAACAACACTGCTGCAGTTCATCTAAGGAAACGCCCAGTTTTTGTGCTATCTCCGTATTAACATACATCATGATCCGGTATGTATAGATTGGTATCGTAGATACTCCGTAAACCGAACCATTGCAACTTCCGGACTTCCAAACCGCTTCCGGGACCGAGTCGTATAAAGCCCTCCCCGCATCCGATGAAAGATACTCATCCAGTTCCATCAACCAGCCTCGAGAGTAAGCACGCATGGTTCCCATGTCCGTGCCTTCATATCCTATACCTGCCGTGATAATGTCCGGAGCTTTATCTTCATTAATGAAATCTTCGATCGCCTCGGCATAGTCATCACCCATTCTGCCACAGTAAAAGTCTATGATCGTGTCACTTCCCAATGCAACCAGTCGGGCGTTGATACCTTGCTGTGCAGCCGCATCGATCTTCACAAAATCATCATATGCCCACATGATCCTGTCATACGCGTCCCAATCAATATCGTCCGTAGAGACGGTCTCATTGGATTTCCCGGTTTCCGATGTGACAGAAGGCACCGCACCCGGATGGAGCCCGGAAGCATCCGCTGCGCTCGTCTCGCTTTGTGAAACCGAAGAAACATATACAGATACCGCACTGCTCTCTGATGTAGGATCCGACTTACATCCGGTAACCAAACATCCGATAAATGCCATTGATAACCAAATCTGTTTCATATCGTATCCTCTCTTTCGTTACAATTGGCATAAAAGCCGGGATCATCTGGACGCAAAAGCTGTCATGGGTAATACTTAAACATATTATACGGATTTGCCAGTTCGATTATATGTGTATAACTTTCATCCCAACAATCAGGCATCATATCTTTAAATTCTTCGGGTGTCGGATGGAAGGTACCTAAATCTAAATGACAATAGCATATACCGATATAACCCGCTCCATATTGTCGGCGAAGCGAAAATGCCATGGCTTGATACTCCGAAGAAAGGAAAGGCGGGGCATCCGCGCTGAAATCCTGCAATCCGACATAAGAATTACCGAAGGATTTTCCGTCAATCGAAAGGTGCATATTGATCGATTCCTTCGATTTACGTTCTATGGACCATTCTACTCGAGCGGGGTCCGGTAATCTGACTAATTCATCCCCGTGGTCAGACTTCATCAAACTTTTTAGAAAAAAAGCCTCCTTCTCTTCATCGGAAGCGCTGGCATTATTTCGGAACGACAACAGGAAAAGCGCCGACAGTAGAAGCGCACATATTGTACAGATCTTTTTCATGGCTAGTCTCCCTTTATTATAGGTTACGGTTTCTGATCGATCAACAATAAAATATGATCGATTCCGGCATCCTTTAAACTTTGATTTAATACCGCCAGTTCCTGATCCACGTCGTCGAACAGCCCATAGAAGAAGCTTCGTTCCCGACTTTGAATCTCCGCTTCACAAGCCTCGACCTCAGTTTTTACGGAACTAAGATCCATATACAAACCTGTAAAAGCCGATGTTTTCACAGAAGCATACAGTTCCTTTACAAATTCGGCTTTATCCATTTCATAATGGTCAAAATAATGTGGTTCGGCAATCAGAGCATTTGGAAAATACAATCCTCTGGTAATAAATTCCTCATTCATGATCTTTCCGTCAACATAGATACGATCATATTCCGGTCCATGGATAAAAAGATCACTGAGTTCTTTATCTGTCAGAATCCATTCTAATATCCGCAAAGCTTTTTCTTTTTTTAACGATTTATCGCAAACACCACAGATTGAATTGAAATTCGTCGGAAGGAATCCGACAGCAAACGGAATGTTTATAACATTCTTCGTACCCGGATAGTCTATAACAGCCACCTGCACTTCAAAATTTCCGACAGTCCCGATATCATCCTCGCCAACATATATCAAAAAGCGGGATTTCTTATGATCAGGTTTCGGGAGATACCCTTTCGTTTGATAACGTGCCAATGTTTTCAGTCGTGTTCGAGTTAATTCCTGCTCAAAAAGGTTTTTTGCCAAAGCGGTATCGGCTTCCCCGGCAATTAGTGCAGTCGAAGTCACATTATGGATCTCCTTTAAAAAATCAAACTCAGGAAACAGAGCCCGAAGAGGCATATCCTTCATTTCCTGGATCACAAGCAGATCACAATCCTCTTGCGAAGCCACTCGATCCAGGATCGGTTCCAAATCTTCAATGCTTTTGCAAGCTTTGATCTCGTCTAGTGAAACATTCAACTGTTTTGCCATATCGGTATCCACATAAAAACTCATTCGGTAAGAAAACGGCAGCATAGTAGATATTCCGTAATAATGGCCGTTATAAGAACTGGCCAGCCATACCTTCTCCGGAACAGACTCATATAAAGTTTTTCCTTCCGGTGAAGCCAAATACTCATCCAACTGCATCAGCCAGCCGTTTCGGCATGCTCTGTCCGTTCCCTGATCCGCTCCCGCATTTCCTATGCCGGCAGTCAGTATATCTGGTGGAGTCTCACTTTTTATTGCCTCATTCACCTGTTTGGCATACATATCGCCCATTATTCCTTTATTAAAACGAATAATCGTATCGCTTCCCAATTCGATCAAGCGCGCATTTATCGCGTCCGTATTCGCCGCATCGATATTTGCAAAACTGTCATACATCCAAACAATCGAGTCATACTTGGTCCAATCTATATTATACGTCGGTGGGTTTGTATCTGCCCCTGTCATTTCAGAAGAAGCGGTATCCGATGACTGAGTAACGGCTACCCCCTCTGTCTGTAACGGAGTCGTCTCCCTTGTTTCATTGATCCCTGTTGTTTGATCCTCTCCTGTTTTAGCGATGCAAGACGTTAACAGCATCCCTGCGATGCCCAATGAAAGAAGCTTTCTTACACATGCTCTTTTTTCTTTCATGTGCTTCTCCTCCGCTTTATAGTTTGATTTCGCATTCTATGTTTTTCACTCACTCATTCCCGGAATAGGATCCACGGTTTCCGAAAAGAGGTCCTTAAAGGCTTCGCGCGGAATGTATTCAAATTTCCATTCCTCTGAAGTACTGTCACGTCCGATCGGAACCCATGCGACATAAAGCAATTCCGGAACTTCCTGCTGAATCAGCGGGTAAAATCCCTTGGATGAAAAATTGCCTTTACGTACATCCCCATCGGATGTTAACATATACCAAATATCATTCCCCTGCGGCGGATCCGGTCGCATGATAAGAAAATCCGCACTACCGTATTCTATTTTCCAAGGTGTTTCTACCCTCTTAATTTCTTGGGTCTGAAGATCCATAACACGAACCTCCGTTATGGATGGTTCATCATATGTAACCACCTCATAAAAGGCCTTTCCTGTAAAACCGGCCCGCAGATTTCGTTGTTCCAAAGCATCTTCCACGACCTGTGCTGTCCGCTTTTCTATATCGTATATGACTGTATCATACCGAACATCAAATCGTTTTTCCATCTCCAATACGTTCTCAAGCGACAACCTGGATTGTTCCATATACTCCGTCATAGATATGCCGATATCTTGCAACGTTTTATTCTTATAACGATAACCAAACAATACTCTCTTATCCGAATACTGGACCGTATAGGCATAGGGATCATGATCTCCATCAAAATGCTTTCGGTATAAACATTCTACTTTTTCGCTCTCAAAATCGAGATCATATAAGCAAAGTTCAGCGCTTTCAATGTTCATATATGTATGGATTTCGTCTTCTGCTTCTTCAACGATCGGCTCCCCTTGCTTTTCTTCAACCATGCAAAAGTATAAATGCCCATTGATCAATACTTCACCTGCAAAATTACTTGTGGAAACTTCAGATGGCCAACGGTAGATTTCCTTGTAATCTGAGCCATCTAAATTTACAATGCCTAAAGCTTTTCCCCCACTTTGACGCGAACGACAGTCAAAGGCGTATTTTTCTTTATACAAAGCCCGGATATTCCCATCCGTCGGAATATGCTTTGCTGCAAAACAAACCGCATTATCCTCTCGAGAGTGCCGACAGCCCGGTACATTACAAATTATCTTCCGGTCACCGGTCTCCCGATCGATCACTGTCATTTTATCTATCAGAGTGGCCGCATCCAATAATAGAGGTTGATACGATGACAACGGATTGATCAAATACGGCAGACCGGTCAAGGCATTCGGCAATTGTATTTCTTCTGCACCGGTTATGCTATCATCTACCGTCTGATCTCCCGGTAAGGTCGAGTGGTCGTCATCTATTGTCATTCCTTCCTTAGAAGGCACTGATTTGTCCATAGGCATATTCTGGCAGCCCACTAAAAGCAAGAAAAACATTACGCAGGCCAACATTCTTTTTTTCATAAAATACTCCGTTTCTATAAATACCGGCGGCAAACATATTTCCAAGCACATAAATCACTTGAAAATATGTTTACCATAAGCTGGTGAATACCGCTTCTTAGATCTCGAATTCTTAAACCTGTGCTAAAACATACACAGCAGTTACGGATCTACAATTTGAATGTACAGGTTTCCGGAATACCCGGGAACAGTATGCGTTGATTCCGCCCGAATAAAAACATTATAGCCGGATAATCCGGATATGTCATACGCGGTCCCTCCACCATTCGGACCACCTGCGTAGCTTCCTCCGTTCTGAATCCCTGTAAATGTAGATCCAATATAATAACCAGTCAACGTTATACTTGAACTTCCATTACAAGTCGTGTAACCGGAAAGCCTTACCTGCGACTCAGCCGTAAGCGAGAACGTATACGAATACTGCCCTATACTTCCATTTGTTGACACGGTATAAGGGAAACACGATACTCCCGCCTGTACAGCAGCCGGCTGATAGAACACAGCTGCCACGCTCATAGCCACCCCAAGTGCACCTTTGAGAAAACGTTTCTTCATTTTTGTCACCTCCAATTCTAATACATTATTTATAATCCTACGCAGAAGCCCTGCGTGGATGATAATCCAAACGGATACCCTAATCACTCATTCCCGGAATAGGATCCACGGCTTCCGAAAAGAGGGCCTTAAAGGCTTCGCGCGGAATGTATTCAAATTCCCATTCCTCTGAAGTGCTGTCGCGTCCGATCGGAACCCATGCGACATAAAGCAATTCCGGGACTTCCTGCTGAATCAGCGGGAAAAATCCTTTGGATGAAAAATCGCCTTTATGTACAACTCCATCGGATGTTAACATATACCAAATATCGTTCCCCTGTGACGGGTCCGGTCGCATGATAAGAAAATCCGCACTACCGTATTCTATTTTCCAAGGTGTTTCTACACTCTTGATTTCTTGGGTTTGAAGATCCATAACACGAACCTCCGTCATGTATAGCTCATCATATGTAACCACCCCATAAAAGGCCTTTCCTGCAAAACCGGCCCTCAGATATCGTTGTTCCAGAGCATCTTCCACAACCTGTGCTGTCCGCTTTTCTATATCGTATATGACTGTATCATAACGAACATCAAATCGTTTTTCTATCTGTAATGAGCTCTCAAGCGACTTTCCTGCAAGTTCCATGTACTCTGGCATAGTCATTCCGATATCTTGCAATGTTTTATTCTTGTAGCGATAACCAAGCAAAACTCTCTCATCTGAATACTGGACCGTATATGCATAGGGATCATGATCTCCATCGAAATGCTTTCGGTATAAACATTCTACCTTTTCGCTCTCAAAATCGAGATCATATAAGCATAGTTCTGCACTTTCGATGTTCATATAGGTATGGATACCGTCTTCCGCTTCTTCAACAATCGGCTCCCCTGTCTTTTCCTCAACCGTGCTGAAATATAAATGCCCATTGATCAATACTTCATCGGCAAAATTAGTCACAACCACATAGTCTGTCCAACGATATACTTCTTTGTAATCGGAGCCATCCAAGTTCACGATTCCCAAATATGTATTGCCGGCATCCGAGGCCAGCTGTTTTGGGCAGTAACTAAAGACATATTTACCATTATACAGCGCTGTGACATTGACTCCCGTCGGAGCATGTGTCTTTGCAAAACAGATATCGCTGCCCGATGAATTCATGCAATCTGATCCTTCGCAGGCCGGCGTATTATGGATACAGCCCGGCACATTGCAAATTACGCTTTGATCACCGGTCTTCCGATCAATGACTGTCATGTTATAAACCAGCATATCAACATTTAAAAATCTCTTCGAACCACCACTCAAAAAGGTGATCAAATGCGGAATATCTGCTGATACCGTCGGAACCGTCGCTTCATCCGTAATCACCGTTGCATCTGCCTGCTGCCAACCGCAGCCGGTCAGAAGTAATAAAAGCAGCGAATAAACCACTATTCGTTTTTTCATGGCTGGTCTCCTTTCCAAATTATGAAGTGTTTTCGTTTTCTGTCGGATCATACCTCGTCCGCACAGTAAAATGTAACCAAGGCCATATCACCGGAATTACTGAATGCAAGCTGCTCAAATGCATCTTTTCGAAGGGTGACAACGATACGAGACTGATTTTTCAGTCTTATGTCTTTCTCATATGTGTATTGGATTCCTGCTACCATCAAATCGTTTGCAATCCGATTTCCAAGTTCTTCCCTATAAGAGGCTGTCACTGTTTCCATTTTTATATCGAGCGGGCGAGTTCCGTTCAAACGCCAGGTATCATAATATTCCTTTATTGTTTTTCCGTTATAGTTCCATGTTTGATCTATGTGCGTCGCCTTGATCACGATCTGAAGCACATCACTGTCTGCAGAAGCATTCAGTTTATCATCCAGCTCATAACTTACTTCCTTACCATTTCGAAGAGTAAGGAACTGCTGATCAGCGACAGCAATCCCTGTCGCCTGTACAGAAGGATCCGTTGTTGCATTTTGAGCCACTGTATCCGGATTTTGAACAGATTTGGAACCTCCCCAGATCAACATGACTATGACCGCAAAAACAGCCAGACCAGAAAAAGAACCGATCAAAGTTATGACCCTTCGGCGGCGTTTGATCCGTTTTCTTCTAAAATTGCTTTGCTGAAGCACATATTCTGTGACTTCTTTATAGTTTTTCATAATAATACCCTTCTTTTGATAACCGATCTTTTAATGAGTTTTTTGCACGATATATCAGGTTTGTTATCTGGCGTCGGCTTTTATTCATGATCGCACCGACCTCTTTATGGTCAAATTCCTCAATATAAACCAGATACAATACCTGACGATATTCCGGGTTCAGCTGTTGCATGGCCCGATATAGGACTTTCTTATCTTCCTCACGTATATAATTCTGCTCGAGTTCACTTTTTTCAGTCAAAGTGTCCTCCACGCTTTCCAAGGCTGTCTCCGAACGCTTAGATACGGATCTTATATATTTCATTGCTGTTTTCTTACCAATGGAATAAAGCCAGGTTTTAAAGGTGCTTTCGCCGGAGAATTTAGGCCGTTTCACGAGCAATTTAATAAATGTCTCCTGCATAAGATCCTCTGCCGCGTGCAGATCATGCACATATCCGAACAAGTATAAAATCAGTCCATCTTTGTAATAACGTACAACCTCTTCGATTCCGGTAATATCGCCATCCAAAAAACGGCGATAGTTGGCCGCACCATTATCCACAGGTTGCCTCCTCTCTTAAAGGTTCTCGAGTCCTTTCACCTATTAGTCCCTATTTTCATTAATTTATCTCACCCGATTTTTAAAATTCAAATAAGGAATTCAAATAACAATTTTTTAGTGCCTGTTGCCGATGAACGCCCGCATATAATAAAAGGCATCGGATTCGCATGGGATTCGACGCCTCAATATGATTATATCACAAAAGCGGCCCCTTTAGGGACCGCTTTCTCATCAATGAGAGGCGCAGACCGGATTTGAACCGGTGCGTACTGGTGTTGCAGACCATTGCCTTACCACTTGGCTACTGCGCCGCACTTGATGAGTATATCATAACACAGCAGGAAATGCAAGAGGTTTTTAAGCCGCATTCGCAAAAAGTTTTCCCGCGGTCAATGCTGCCTATTATTCCGGTACGTAGACATACTGAAGCACGTCCTTCTCGACACACCAGTTGCCGAACTGTATGAACACGTCCGCACCGAAGGTTTCCTTCAGTCCATCGGTAAACGCCTTCGCCTTTTCCTCCGTGTACGTGCCATAGGAGCTTTCCAGGTTCTTCGCCTTGATGGTATCGCTGTACTTCTTGTAATAATCGTCGCCGAAACGCTCATTCAGGAACTGACAGAGATATCGGCCGGTCACGTATTCGGCCCCGCTGGTCGCGTGGGTCAGATCCTGAAAATCATACAGGAAGATACGCTCCGCGCTCTCGGCATTCACCGCTTCGTGAATGATAAAATCAAAGCGATACGTTTTCTCCTTCGACTCGGCGATCGAAGGGAACTGATCTGCCAGATCGTCAATCACGACATACATCATGTAATCGGCGAGACCTTCTGTCATGATCTTGGAAACCTCACATTTCCGGCTCGCGACCACATGTGTCAGCTCGTGAGCGATCTCCGAGTAATCGACATAGTCCGGTTTTTCCCATCCGGATCCGGCCAGTGGCGACCCCGGTGCCCATACTTCGTCGGTGGTCAATGCGAGCATCGCCAGCATGGCTCCTTCCCCTGAGGCGCCGGAGTTTTGTCCGATCGCATCACGATCGACCAGCACTTGGATCGGGATCTTTTTTCCCGTTTCCAAACCATTCCAGGGATCGACCCCACCGTAAGCGATCGAGTTATCAACCACTCCGGTATACTCGAAATCATCCGGCATCGAGGACAGTCCCAGCCTCTTTTCGATCCCGTCGATGATCGCGTCGACGTTCACGACGAAATCCCCGGGCAGAACAACGTCTTTATCCAAGAGCAGGAAATACTTCTCCGACTCGATGATGCAGTAGTCCGTCGCGGTAAATGTGTGCTCTTTCACACCGTCCAGCGTGATCCTCTCCAGTGAGTTCGCATCGAGCACACCCGCGGTCGTTGCGATCTCGCTCTCCGTCGGCATGGTCTGTGCCTCCGTTTTCGCCTCGGTCTGTGCCGCTGTTTGCGCGGCCGTCTGTGCCGCCTTTTCCGCAGCCGTGGTTATACTGTCCGCCTTCCCCTCGCAGCCCGCCGCGGGCAATGCGAGCAGGAGTGCCGCTGAAAGCGCTGCTTCTTTTAGCACACTGGTTTTCAAACCTTTTCTCATTCCTCATTCTCCTGAGTTACTCTCTTCCAGATCCTCTTTAATCTGACCTGGCAAATAAACTCCTTCGACATTTTATCATAAGATAGTTTGATCCGTCCACCATAACCGCGAACGATGCCGTTCGCTATGGAAAGTCCGAGTCCGGTACCCTTACCCGCGGTCCGGCTCTCATCCCCCATCTCCAACGGATCCAGAAGATTCCTGAGGTTTTTACCATAGCTCAGTTCGGCCCGATTGATCACTGCAAAACCATAGGACGTGCCTGTAACTTCGATCTTTCCGTTTTCATAGGTATATTTCGCAGCATTGGCGATCAGGTTGTCGACAACTAAACTCCAGGTTTCGGGATCTCCCGCTAAAATAGTCTCTCCGCTGAACAGGACCGGGGTGTTTTTCTCCATCAAAAGTTTGCGGTTTCTGTCAACCGCCGCCTTTACGAGCTCCGACAGGAAGATCGGCTCTCCGGTTCCCTCATTTTCCGCATCTTCCCTCTGCTTCGAGTAGTAGAGGTTCTTATCGATCAACCCGTTGAGATACTGAATATTCGTCAGGACCTGGTCGGCATAGTACTCTTTTTTCTCGGAGTGAACGTTTTCCTTCAGGTTCTCACAATATCCCTGCATGACCATGAGCGGCGATTTCAGATCATGCGCCATGGAATTCACCAGCGATTTGTAGAACTGATTCTTTCCGCGGATGGAATAGATACGTCTGTAGTTCCACCACCCCAGAAGCGCAAAGAACAACAGAATGCCCAAGTAGACCCAGATCATTCTAAGGAAGAACTGTCGTGCCGCCCCGGACAATCCCCCGGGAATAATGCAACTTATATCGATCTGTATTCTCTCACCGCTGAATTCGTTATTTACCGTATTGTGATAATTTATAAATATATCTCCGCTGAACTTGGAAAAAAGCTTCCCTGTTCCGCTTTTAGGCGCATTTGAAGCAGGCCCACGATAATACCAAAACGATATATCATTATATGTGTTTATGAAAGCAAGAGAATCATTAAACTCTTTTTGATACCAATCGTAGAAATTCACATACTCTCTTGAGTCCGGTTTCTTACCCGTACCCCATTTGCGTTCCATAAGATCCACAGATACTTCTGACCTGTCAACTGTATACAGGAACAACGCTTGGGCCATTCTCTCCCAATACTTAGGCGTAAGGCTGTTACCATACCTTTCAGCCCCTTCCGTCAGCAGCCCAACCTCTGAGGTCGTTCCGTTTTTCATAAACTCCGGAAAAAACGTCCTCCAATCTCCATATGCAGTACTGACCTCATTTGCAATATCCCTATATACATATCCTGCCGGGATATCGCCATCATAACAATCAACCTTTTTGAATTCAACTTCGGATTTTTTATTCTTTCGATAGAGGATAGTCACCGTCTTCGGGATGAATTCATGCTTTTCATTAATATAAATCTCATCGGTTCGCGGAT
Organism: Lachnospiraceae bacterium; assembly: GCA_017550425.1. GTDB lineage: Bacteria > Bacillota > Clostridia > Lachnospirales > Lachnospiraceae > UBA1201. The sequence goes on from JAFZPG010000044.1 coordinate 20,123, forward strand.
AATACCGGGAATCATTTTTTATTTTGACAAAATCAGTTTCGTTGGTTAATGTTTCTGACCACGACGAACTCGTGTATTCTGTAAGGACCTCCATTCCCTCTTTTTGGAGTTCGTCCACAGCGCTGAATACACGTTCATAATAGTTCATCGGACATGAGCACCAAATATCCTCTCCGGCGTCAGCGATATAGCCGCTCCAATCCCATGAATCCGATTCAACCCCTGCCTTTTTCACATTATGTGCCACCAGGAAAACCTTATCACACCGATCCAGTTCAACTCCATCTGTAAGCTGACGGTTTCCATAACTATCTGAAGATTCTTCCGAATCCGTTGCTTTGGAATAAAGCAAGGAATGAAATACACCCAGATAATCCGGCCCGAACTTTTCTTCTATATCACACTTCAAAAGCAGCAATTTACAAGTCAAATACTCTTTATTATCCGCATACAGAAAGTCCGGCTGACTCGTTACTTTAGAATAATCCGACATAACCTCCTGAAATTCATTTTCCAGCGTTTTTTCCGTATATCTCGCGGCATACTCCATATACTGTCTTCCAAGAACGCTCGTAAGAATGAGACAAAGAATAAACCAAAGCACCCCAAATTCAACCATCATAAAGCGGATCGGTTTTTGCCGGCTTTTCAGCCGGAACCGGTTTATCAATCTTCTGAATTTCTTAAGCATGCTATCTTTAAACATGGTATCTTCCTTTCAAATCACAGCCTCTTTACTTCGTAACGGTTTCTCGTATAAATTGACGCCCACCGGCAACGGACTTGCATTGTTTGTACGTTTTTCGGATCATTCTTACCTCAAGCACTAGTAAAATCAATACAACCCAACTTTCAATCTGTCCCAAAATCAAGGAGGTTCGTAAATCCGATATCATCTCTCGACGATACAAATCCAGACTGGTATTTTCTTCCCAAAGCGAACCGAATCCGCAAACTTTCGCCAAGATAAATACCGAAATATAAGTGATCCGAAACATGCACCATTTTCTCGCAATCACGGGAAACGCCTGCATCATCAGTCTCTCAAACGAGCCGCAAAACCAGAAAATGAACACACAGTTTACTGTGGTCGAAAGAACGAAAAACAGCATTTTAATTCCGAAGATATCGTCAAAAAAAACCTTCAAAAAAACGATCGCGACCATGATCACTCCGGCGTAGAACGCGTTTTGGAAACCGGCTTCATAGTATTTCATACTGTTAAAGGTAAGCGTCACAACGATCATCAGCGCGATAACGACTACGTACAATACCCACAAATAGTTCTCCGTTAATTTGCTCATCGATGTTATTTTTTCATAGTTATTACTGTTCCCGTTCAGATATCCCATGGTCATCCAAAAGACATACTCACTCAAAGGGACCGCCAGCAGATTGATACCGAGCAAGATCCATTCACAGATGTAGATCGTCCGGATAGGTTTGATCGTAGCGCGATATTTTCCCTTCAGTTTTTTTCGGTCGCCATAGAGCGCTGTCCCGTCCGGGTTCCAGCCGATCATCTCTGCCCCGGATCCATTCGGGGCCGGCTCGGCTGATGAGAACTGTGCACCGCATTTCGGACAGATGGTCTCACCGTCCGGCACCTCCGTTCCGCAAATCAAGCACTTCATATCCTACTCCTCTTCGTTTCTTCAACCTTCTGTTATCTTATAGCCCCGGGCGAAGACCGTCTTGATCTGGCAGCCTGCCTTACCGAGGCTTTTTCTGAGTTTTTTGACATGATTGTCCACGACGCGGTCGTTGCCGTAGTAGTCGCGGCCCCATACCAGGTCGAGCAGTTTATCTCTGGAAAATGTCCAGCCCGGCCGCTCCATGAGGATGATCAGGATGGCCAGTTCCTTCGGCGGGAGCTCGACGATCTGTCCGGAGACGGTGACCGAAAGCGCACGCTTATGGAAGCGGATCTCGCCGCAGACCAGTTCGTCGTCCAGCACGGTGCCCTTCGAGCGTTTGATCAGGGCATTCACCTTCGCCAGCAGTTCGGCCAATGAAAACGGTTTGCAGACGTAGTCGTCGCAGCCCAGCTCATACCCGTGAAGGCGGTCCTCCTCGCTGGTGCGCGCCGTCATGAAGATGACCGGCACGTCCATGGAACGGCGGATCTTCATCATGAGTTCAAAACCGCTCATCTGCGGAAGCATCACATCCAGCAGGATCAGGTCATATTCATTGTCCTCGACCTTCTGCAAGCCGGCCGGCCCGGTGGCCGCCGTGTCGATCTCATATTCCGGGGCCTTCTCGGAGAAAAAATCCAGCATGGCCTCGCGGATCCGCGCATCATCTTCAACCAATAAAATCCGATACATCATCCTACTCCTTCGGAAACGTTTCACGAAAATCAAAAGGACACAGCCTTCCGATGATACTATCATATCAGAAGGTTGTATCCTTTTTAAGTCTTTTTTGAATCGTTTTTATATTTTTATCGTTCTTCCATCACCTGGAAGATGTAGAACTTCAGGTAGTAGGAGTTTTCCATGCCCCATACGACGGGGTGGTCGGGCGACTGGGCGCGGACCTCGATCTGGCGCAGGCGCTTATGCGCGGCGTGCGCCGCCTGTGCGATCGCCGCCTCCAAAAGTTCGGGCGTCATGAAATGCGAGCAGGAACAGGTGGCGAAATAACCGCCGTCTTTTACCAGTTTCAGGCCCAGCAGGTTGATCTCTCGGTAGCCGCGGGACGCGTTCTTTACGGAGGCGCGGGACTTCGTGAAAGCGGGCGGATCCAGGATGACCACGTCGAAGAGTTCGCCATCCGCCACTTTTTTCTCCAGTGCGGCAAATGCATCCCCGCACTCGAAGTGCATGCGGTCCTCCACTCCATTGAGTTTCGCATTCTCCCGAGCCATGTCGATCGCCGGCTGCGATGCATCAATGGCGGTAACGTCCTGCGCTCCTGCCATGGCCGCGTTCAAGGCGAAAGAGCCCGTATGTGTAAATACATCCAGCACGCGCTCGGCGTCGCGGCACATGGGCCGGATAGCGCGACGGTTGAACTTCTGGTCCAGGAAGAAACCGGTCTTCTGGCCTTCCGCCACGTCCACGCGGTACTTCACTCCATTTTCCTCGATGGTCACGACCGTATCGAAGGGCTTGCCGATAAAACCGGTGGTAAGCTCCATGCCCTCCTGCAGGCGCACCTTCGCATCGCTGCGTTCATAAACGCCGCGGATCGAGAGGCCCAGGCCGGCCAGTTCGCGCTTAAAGAGGTCAATGATCTTCTCCTTATAGCGGTCCGTTCCTAGGAACAGCGACTGAACGACCAGACAGTCGGAGAATTTATCCACCGTAAGTCCGGGAAGATAGTCCGCCTCACCGAAGATCAGGCGGCAGCTTCCGAGGTCGTCCATGATGCGCCGGCGGTATTCTACCGCGTTGTGTACGCGCGCGGCGAAAAACTCGTCCGATGTGATGTCGGCATCGGCGTCCCGCGAAAGGAGCCGAATGCGAATTTTGGACGCAGGATTATAAAATCCGACGCCCAAAGGATATTCGTTGAAGGCGAGGACGCGGACCGGATCCCCGGGCTTAAGCTCGGAGCCATCCTGCAGGATCTCATCGATCTCGTTATCGTAGACCCAGAGGCCGCCGGCATTGACCGTGCGTCCCTCACCTTTCTTCAGTTTTATCTGTGTCATATTATTCGTCCCAGTTGTGATAAACTTCCTGTACGTCATCGTCCTCATCCAAAAGATCCAGAATGCGGTTCATTTTCTTGATATCTTCCTCGGAAGTCAGCTCCACAGTGGTCTGCGGAATCATGGTGATGTCCGCGCTGAGCATCGGGATGCCTTCTGCCTCCAGTGCCTCGCGCACTGCGGAGAAATCATCCGGAGCGGTCAGGACTTCGTAGCAGTCCTCGTCGTCGGAGAAATCCTCGGCGCCTGCATCGAGCGCGAGCATCATCAGGTCGTCGACGTCGCGGTCGCACTCTTCCTTATCGATGATGATCTGGCCCTTCTTATCGAACATGAAGGATACGCAACCGGAGGTTCCGACGCTGCCGCCGCCCTTCGTGAACGCGTTGCGGACATTGCCCACAGTACGGTTTTTGTTGTCGGTCAATGTCTCGACGATGATCGCGGTACCGGAGGGACCGTAGCCTTCGTAAGTGATCGCTTCGTAGTTTGCCGCGTTCGCATCGCCCGCTGCCTTCTTGATGCTGCGGTCGATGGTATCGTTCGGCATGTTGTTTGCCTTTGCCTTTGCGATCACATCGCGCAGACGGCTGTTGTTGTTCGGATCGGCGCCGCCCTCCTTTACGGCAACGGCGATCTCACGGCCGATACGGGTGAAGATCTTACCCTTCGCGGCATCGTTCTTTTCTTTCTTATGTTTGATGTTTGCAAATTTTGAATGTCCTGACATATGCTCCTCCTAGTCTTCGGTCTTTTCAACTTCGGGCAGTTTGGTCACATGTACGCGGCCGATGACGCCCTTATGGATATCGAATGCTTCAAACCGCCACCCGTCCGCCTCCAGTGTCGGATGTTCATGATCCGCGGGAATATGGTCGAGCCGGTTTAAGATGTATCCGTTCAACGTTTCGACTTCTTCGGCCTCCTCGTCGCGGTCAATGGAGAGCAGCTGCGCCGCCTCATCGAAAGGAGTCAGGCCCGGAATGTCGAAGCTTCCGTCTTCTTTTTCGGTGATAGTCTCCTCGTCCTCGTCGTATTCATCCATGATGTTTCCGACGATCTCTTCGAGGATGTCTTCCATCGTGATCAGGCCGCTCGTCTGTCCGTATTCGTCCAGGACGATGACCATATGGATCTTATTCTTCTGCATCTCGCGAAGCAGGTCGTCTATGTTCTTCGTTTCCGGAACATAGACCGGTTTCTGCAGTAGCCCGTCGATCTCGCAGAGCTTCTTCGGCAGGTTCTCTTTGTCTTCCATGGCCTCGAGCGCTTCGCGCATGTGGAGGATACCGATGATCTCATCGATGTCCGCGCCGCAGACCGGAAAACGTGTGTTGTTGGAAGTCGCCAGTTCGTGCAACGCTTCGGAAAGCGTGCAGTCGCGGCTTAAAAACTTGATCGAACCGCGATGCGTCATAACATCGGCCGCTTCCTTATCGCCGTACTCGAAGATGTTGGTGATCATCTCCGCCTCGTCGTCCTCAAGGACGCCCTGCTCGGCGCCTTCATTGACCATGGTGAGGATACCCTGCTCCGTCACGGAGTCTTCGGCCGCGTCGTAGTTCACGCGGAAAATGCGGACCACGCCCCGCGCCAGCATGCGCGCCAACCAGGCCGGCGGTACGAAGATCATGCTGATCGCGACCACAACGTGCCGGGTGTCGCGGACCCAGGACTCGGAAGCCTTCTGGGCCATGCGGATCGGGATCAAAACGCCGAACGCGCAGACCAAAACCGCATAGAACAGGAGAAAAACGATCCTGACTGCAGGATATTCGTGCCCGGGGATCACTCCGGACAGATAGTACGCGCAGTAAGACAAACCAAACCCACAGGCAGCGATTGTCAGGCACTGTGAGGCAAAATAGATGCCGCTGAAACCGAAGCGGTCACGGATCCGTTCGTTGAACACGTCCATGCCCTTCTCTTCACGCTCTGAAGCCTCCTTGGGATCCTCTGCCGCAGCCTGCGTGACTGCCGTGAGAAATCCGATGAACACTGCCGATAAGATCGTTAAAGCAAAACTGATGATTACGCACCATAGCGCGCCTTCGCCCATATTCTTGTACTCCTTGGAATGGGCAGCTTTGCTGACCATGCAAAGGAGTACAAGAATGTGAGAAATAATCCTCTGAATGCAAGGCGAAAGCCGCAGTATTCAGAATTATTTCGAGCCTATGAGGTTTGCGGAGCAAACCTTCCTTGTATACCTTTATCATGGGTTTCTGCCCACCTGAAAAATGCATAGTGAAAAAACCACAGCGTTTCTACTATAACATTACATTTCGGAAAAGTCAACACGATATACATCTGCGATACCGTCGACGATGTCGCGGGCCATGCAGGACCGCGTTCCGACGCGGCGCGCTGCTTCCTCGCCGGCCCGGCCGTGGATATAGGCGCCGACGACCGCCGCGGACTTTGCGTCCATGCCCTGCGCCAGCAGACTGCCCATCAGTCCGGCGAGTGCGTCCCCGCTCCCGGCCACGGCCAATGCCGCGCATCCGGTGGTGTTCAGGACCAGCTCGCCATCCGGCATCGCGATCACGGTGGAGGCATCTTTTGCCACGCAAACTGCGTTATAGTAACGCGCGGCCGCCTGGGCTGCCGCCGGGAGCTGCGTGCGCACGCGCTTCGCATCCGTCCACTCCTCCTGCCGCGAAAGCAGGCGGATCATCTCCCCGACATGGGGCGTCAGGATCACGGGACCGCCGGCCGCAGTGTAGTCGCGGACCAGCTGGTCGATCGAGTCGTGCTTCGCTATCAGATTCAGGCCGTCCGCGTCGATCACGAGCGGCAGGCCCGGTATTTCATTCAATGCTTTCAACAAACCCTGCAGGACCTGTTTGCCCTCAGCGTTTGAGCCGAGGCCCGGTCCGATCACGAGAGCGCTCCGCTTCGGATCCAGGCTGCGCAGGCGGTCCAGGCTGCTCGCCGACTGCCAGGGCAGAAAGATCGCTTCCGGCACGCCCGTCTGCAGGATCAGGCGGTTCTCCGCGTCGCTGAGCACCATCACCAGGCCCGCGCCGCCCCGATAGGCCGCCATGGCGCCGATCATCGCTGCGCCTGCCATTCCGCGGCTTCCCGCAACGAAAGCAGTCGTTCCGAAGGTTCCTTTATGTGAATAGGCGGGCCGCTTCGGCAACGCCGCCGCTATATCTTCCGCATTCCAGACGTAGGTCGGCTTCGGTATGGAAGGCCGCTCCACGTGAATAATCTCCGAACCCGAAAACGGGTCAGACAGGGCGACCGCCGGCGCGTCGCTGGCGAAACCGATATCCGCCACGATGAGCTGGCCGCACAGATCCCGGCCGGGCAGCAAAACCTGGCCGCGTTTTCGGTAGCCGAAGGTCACCGTCGTGGTGGCAGGAAGGGCATCTCCCAAAACCGCGCCGCTGTCGGTGCTGACACCGCTGGGCATATCCACAGCGATCACGGGAACCTCCATGGAGGCCGCCGCGCGGATCACCTGCGCGAACACACCGGTCACCGGCCGTGACAGGCCAATGCCGAACAGAGCGTCCACCAAAATCGAGCACTCCGCCAGTTCGTTTTTCAATTCATCGTCCGTATATTCCCAGGCCGGAAGGATGTGCCGATACGACAGTTTCGGCGTCATCGCGCCCTCGCCGTCGCGGCCCTCTTCCTGAAGCAGATCCCACTGCTCTCTCCAGGCGTAGGTCGCCCGGTTGCTCTCCTCGTCGGTGTCGCCCAGAACGAGAAGTTTGATGGTCAGCTTCGGATAGTCCTGCGTACGCTGCAAGAGTTTGCGCACCACAGCGATACCGTCGCCGCCGTTATTGCCCACGCCCGCGATCACGCCGACGCAGCAGGGTTTTTCCTCTTCCTCTTCGATATTCTGCCAGGACAGGTCCGTCTCGATGTGCCGCCACACCACGTCGAACACGCGTGCGGCCGCCGTCTCCATCAGGTCGCGGGCCGAC